>NZ_JACCQC010000026.1:0-102391 GCF_015712225.1 Burkholderia sp. 9775_39
GATCTTTAGGGCGATCGGAACAACCTGTGTCGTCGCAGATCCGTACCGTGCCGGCAGTCACCGACGGATCCTGCGCGCACGCGGCCAACAGCAACAGCAGCCCCGGTGCGAGTAAACGGCGATACATTGGTACTTTCCTCAAGTTTTATTGGCGCCGCAATGCTTCGAGCTATCCCACCCCGCGAGCTCGTACCCGGTTGCGCGCGGCGCAGCGGATACAATTCCATCCGCCGCGCCGACACGCAGCCCAAGGCTCTCTCAGGTTCTCGCTTCGAATCGTTCCGTCACACCTTCATTGCTGCCGCTTTTCGCTGCCCCGACTCTGCCGGGATCGATCTCCAAACATGACGCGACAAACAATAGTGACGTGGTGAGCAATAATAATGGAGAAAAATGGCATGTCAAGGCCCTTGGCGTGTTTGAAGTTTGCGTGACACGTCAGTTTTGATATGCTCTTCCTCGCCAAAAACCCCTGGAGACCCCATCGAGATGTCCACCACCGAGCAGGCCAACGTCGATCTCATCACCGCCAACAAGGTGCGCGATCTCCTGAACCGGAACGGCATTCCGCCGCGCAGTCACAACACGACGATCGCGAACGTGCTCGGCCTGAGCTTCTCGGTCGTCACGCGCAAGATGAAAGGCCTGATTCCGTGGAACCTGTCGCAGCTGCAGGACATCGCGACGCACTTCGGCGTGCCGCCCGCGATCCTGCTCGACGACAAGGGCACGCAGCCGGCCGCGGCCGAGATGATCGACGCGACGTTCGTGATCGAGTCGAAGCGCTTTCGCTGCCGCGCCGCGATCTCGACGAAGGCCACCAGCCAGATCGAAACGGATTTCGTCGCGCTGCAGTGGCAGGGCGAATGGATCGTCACCGAGCGCGAGCACGCGCGCGAGGGCCGCACGTATCCGGTCGACGTGATCGAGCTGCGCTCGGCGCAGCCGAACGTGTACGCGGCGCGGATCGCCGTGGTCGACGATTCGCACGACGTCGCCGAAACGGTCTGTGAATATTTCATCGAGAAAGGCGTGAACGCGATCCCGTACTTCGACGGCGCGAGCTTCCGCAAGGCGCTGGAAGTCGAGGATTTCGACGGCTACATCCTCGACTGGATGCTCGGCGACCAGACGGCGGCCGAACTCGTGCGCGGCATCCGCTCGAGCGAGAACAGCGGCGCGCCGATCTTCCTGCTGACCGGCAAGATCTCGACCGGCGAAGCGAGCGAGGACGAGATCGCGCACATCGTGTCGCACTACAACGCGCGCTGCGAAGAAAAGCCGGTGCGCCTGCCGATCCTGTTCGCGGAAGTCGCCCGCGAACTGAAACTCACGCTGCCGGCGGCAGCGGCCGCGACGAACTGAGCACCGGGCACCGAACGGCGACCGGCGCGACCACCCGCTACACGCACCACGAGACCGAGGGAAAGACATGCGCGTTTCAACCATCTGGACCAAAAGCCTGCTGACAGCCTGCCTGCTCGGGATGGCCGCCGTGGCATGGGCCGCGTCGTCGTTCACGTTTACCGTCGACGGCAAGATCAGCAAGAGCAACCAGCAGGGGAAGATGACCTACGTCTTTTCCGAGCAGGCGCTGATGGCGCTGCCGCAGCATACGATCGTCACGTCGACGAGCTGGACGCCGAAGGCGACCTTCACCGGCCCGCGCCTGTCCGACGTGCTGAAGACGGTCGGCGCGCACGGCACGCAGATCGAATTTCGCTGCATCGACGAATACACGTTCACGATTCCCGTGTCGGACGCCGACAAATACGGCGTGATCCTCGCGCGGACGATGAACGGCAAGGTGCTCGGCAACGACAACTACGGCCCGTTGTGGATCATGTATCCGCGCGACCAGTATCCCGACGAGCTGAAGACGCCGCTCGGCGAAGCCAAGTTCGCGTGGCAGATCATCGGTCTGACCGTGAAGTGACATGACGCGGCGGCGATGGAAAAATAGAAAAATCATCCTGGTCCTCGGCTCGCTGTGGATCATGGGGTTCGCCGCGTGGGCGTTCCTGCTGTGGGATCTCCTCGCCACCTCGGTCAACGAGGGCGTGCTCGAGGGGCCGCGCGAAGGCGTGTTCTGGACCGCCGCGCAATACCGCAACGTGTATACGCGCTTCGATCGTCAGCTGATTCTCTACGCGACGCGCGAGGACGAAGACTTCGATCACCTGCAGATGCAGCTCGACAGCCTGTCGGTGTCGTTCGGGTTCCTGCAGCGGCCGTCGGAAGTGTCCCAATACTGGCTGCGCATCCCGCGCGCGCGCAACGAGATCGACGCGCTCGGCGAATTCATGACGCGCCTGAAGCGCGAGGTGCCGCTGCTGCGCGAGTCGCCGAAGCAGGCGCGGCAGGTGATCGACGAAGTCAACGCGTACTGGCCGAAGGTCAACGGCCTCGCGAACTACTTCCGCGCGATCGAAATGGCGCAGCGCGATTTCACGTTCCATCAACTGAAGGACAAGCAGCGCGCGATCCTGATCCTCGGCATCGTGCTCGGCGTGATCCTGTGCGCGCTGTTCCTGCTGCTGTTCTATACGATGCGCACGCGCGACGACCTGCTCGAACGGCAAAACGCGGCGCTCGATGCGGAACGCAAGGCGTCCGACCGCGCGTTCGAGATGATCGAGGCGAAGAACGCGTTCCTCGGGATGGTCAGCCACGAACTGCGCACGCCGCTGCAGGCGATCTGCGGATCGATCGAGATCCTGCTCGCGCGCCCGCAGTCCGACGCGAACCTGAAGACGATCCGGCGGCTGCAGAATTCGGCGCTGTCGCTGGAAGCGCTCGTCAAGGACCTCACCGACTACATCAAGCTGCGCTCGACGAAGCGCGTCGCCGAACTGGATACCGTCGGCATCGCGCCGCTGCTCGCCGAAGCGCTCGAACCGCTGCGCGAGAAGATCGTCGCGAAACGGATCGCGGTCACGCAGCTCGTCGAGCCGCCCGGCCTCGCGATCCGCTCCGATCGCAAGCTGCTGCGGCAGGTGCTGTCGAACCTGATCGAGAACTCGGTGAAGTACACGGTCGGCGGCTCGATCACGGTGACGATCACGCTCGCCGACGCGGCGGCCGGCCAGCAGCTGAAGATCGCCGTGCGCGACACCGGCGCCGGCATCGCGAAGCAGCATCTGTCGAAGATCTTCGAGCCGTTCTATCGCGCGAACGACGCGGTCGGACTGCACGTCGACGGGATCGGCATGGGGCTCGCGGTCGTGCGCGAAATCGTGACGACGCTGCGCGGGCATGTGGACGTGCGCAGCGTGGTCGGCGAAGGCAGCGAGTTCGTCGTGACGCTGCCGGTCGAAGTGCCGGGCGTCGATACGGCGGGCACGGCCGCCGGCGATGCGCCCGCGCCGCCGCCCGCGCTGGCGTATCACGGCCGGCGCGCGCTGGTGGTCGACGACAACGACAACGCGCGCGAAACGCTCGGCGCGATGCTGTCGGCGCTCGGCGTCGACGCCGATCTGTGCGGCACCGGGCAGGAAGGCGTCGCTCGCTTCGGCACGGGCCGCTACGACCTCGTCGTGCTCGATCTCGAACTGCCGGACTTGAGCGGATTCGACGTGGCGCGGCGCATTCGCGCCGTGGCGCAACCCGACGACGACGGTCGGCATCCGGCGATCCTCGGCGTCAGCGCGTATGAATCGGCGGCGCTGCGCGAGAACCAGCGCGTGTTCGACGCGTTCCTGCCGAAGCCGGTCCACCTGCGCGAGCTCGGCGCGCTCGTCGAGACACTGCTCGCCTGAGCCGCGCGCCGGCGCGGCATCACGCGTGCCCGCTGCCCGGCGATTCGCCTACTCGCCTACTCGCCTACTCGCCGAGCAGATGCAGCACGATATCGCGCCGGTGCGCCGCGCGACGATGCTCGAACAGATAGATCCCCTGCCACGTGCCGAGCACCATGCGTCCGTGCTCGACCGGGATCGACAATTGCACCTGCGTGAGCGCCGTGCGCAGATGCGCGGGCATGTCGTCGGCGCCTTCGGTGTCGTGCTCGTAGCGCGTGTCGTCCTCGGGCGCGAGCGTCGCGAAATAACGTTCGATATCGCGCTGCACCGACGGATCCGCGTTCTCCTGGATCAGCAGCGACGCCGACGTATGGCGGCAGAACACCGTGAGCAGGCCGGTTCGGATCGCCTGCTGGTCGACGAACGCGCGCACCTGCGGCGTGATTTCGACGAGGCCGCCGCCGCGCGTGTCGACGCCGACGTGCGTGATGGCCTGTTGCATCGCCATGACCTCAGGCCAGCGCGGCGAAGCCGTCGACTTCGAGCTGTTTCGCGTCGGCGGGGCGCACGACGCGTGCGACTTCGACCCCGTCGCGCAGGAACACCAGCGTCGGCCACAGCTTCACGCCGAACGAGCGGCCGAGCGGACGGCCGGGGCCGTCCTCGATCTTCAGGTGCCGCACGGCAGGATGCGCGGAGAACGACGCCGTGATCGCGGGCTGCGCGCCTGCGCAGATCCCGCACCAGTTCGCGCCGAATTCGATGACGGTTGCGCCGCCCAGTGCGTCGACTTCCGCGCGGGTCGGCGCGTTGGCGGTGTAGCGTTGCTCGGTGTCCATCAGGCCCTCGTGTGCGTTGGCGGAACGTGACTGCACGCGCCGGCGCGATGCGGGCGGGTGCGGCCTTCGATTTCTTACTGTAGCGGAAAAGCCCGCGCGCTGCCGGCGCGGTCCGCGCGCATCGTCCGGAATGACACGACAAGATTCGGAGCGCCGCATCGCCGCGACGGGATCAGCATGGGAACCCGATCCCGTCAACGAAGGCCTCGACCATGAATGCGCCGCATTGCGTCACCGAACCGAACATCCTCTACTTCGGCACGCCCGTCGTGCTGGTCAGCACGCTGAACGAAAACGGCACGGCCAATCTCGCGCCGATCTCGTCCGCGTTCTGGCTCGGCTGGCGCGGCGTGATCGGCATCGCCGCCAGTTCGCAGACCACCCGCAACCTGCTGCGCACCGGCGAATGCGTGCTGAACCTGCCGTCGTCGGCGCAGGCGGACGCGGTCGACCGGATCGCGCGCACGACGGGCACGTACCCGGTACCCGACGGCAAACGCGCAAAGGGCTACGTATTCGAACCGGACAAGTTCGGCACGGCCGGGCTGACCGAAGCGGCATCGCAAACCGTCACGCCGCCGCGCGCGCTCGAATGCCCGGTGCACATGGAGGCGGTCGTCGCGGCCACCTACGGAATCGGCGACGACACGCCCGACCTGCGCGGCCGCATCCGCGTGTTCGAGCTGCGCATCCAGCGCGTGCACGCGCATCCCGACCTGCTGATGGACGGTCATCCGGACCGCATCGATCCGGACAAGTGGTCGCCGCTGATCATGAGCTTCCAGAAGTTCTACGGGCTGGCGCCGCGGCAGGTGCATCCGTCGCGGCTCGCCGAGATTCCCGAACGCGCGTATCGCAGCCCCGACATCGAGCGTTCGCGCGACGCGGGCACGCTGGCCGGTAGCGCACGGTAATGAAGCGCGCGGGAGAACGCCTGTGAATCCGATACGCCGCCCTGCTGCCACCCGTGCGGCCGATGTCGCCGCGCCGGCCCGGCATCGCCTCGTGCTGCCGGCGCTGTGCATCGCCGTGCTGATCGCGCAGATCGACACGGCGATCGTCAATCTCGCGACCGAACCGATCGGCGCCGCGTTCGGCGCCCGCGTCGGCGCGCTGCAGTGGGTGATCGACGCGTACAACCTCGCGTATGCGGTGCTGCTGCTCACGGGCGGCCTGATCGGCGACCTGTACGGCCGGCGGCGTGCATTCGTGCTCGGCGCGACGGTGTTGAGCGGCGCGTCGGTCGTGTGCGCGCTCGCGCCGACGCTGGGCGTGCTGATCGCGGGCCGCGCGCTCGCCGGCGCGGGCGCCGCGCTGCTGATCCCCGCGTCGCTCGCGATCGTCCGCGTGCTCTGGCGCGATCCGGCCGAACGCGCACGCGCGCTCGGCATCTGGGCCGCGTGCGGCGGCATCGCGATGATCGTCGGCCCGACGCTCGGCGTCGTGCTGATCCACGCGTTCGGCTGGCGCAGCATCTTCGGCGTCGTGATTCCGTTCGGCATCGCCGCGATCGCACTCGCCAGCGCCGTCGTGCCGGAATCGGCCGATCCGCGGGGCCGGCGCTTCGATCCGGCCGCGCAGGTGCTCGGTGCGATCGCGATCGGCTGCGTCGTATTCGCGACGATCGACGCGCGCCACGACCCGCTGCGCGCGGCGCTGCTGATCGGGACCGGCGCGGCCGCGATCGCGCTGTTCGTGCGGATCGAACGGCGGCTCGGCACGGCCGCGCTCGTGCCGCTCGACCTGTTCGCGAATCGCGCGTTCCGCGGGATGCTGGTCGGCAACGGCGCGATGACGTTCGGCGGCTACGGGATGCTGTTCGTGCTGCCGCTCGCATGGCAAAGCCACCACGTGCTCGACGCCACCGGTGCCGGCCTCGCGCTGCTGCCGATGTCGGTGCCGTTCGCGCTCGTGTCGTTCGGCTCCGGTGCCGTTGCGGCCCGCGTCGGCGCACGCACGGCCGGCGCGGGCGGCGTCGCGCTGATGGGACTCGGGCTCGCCGCGATCGGCATCGGCGCGGCCGGGTCGACGAATCCGCACGCGCCGATGCTCGCGTGGGCCGAGGCGGGGCTCGCGCTGACCGGCACGGGCCTCGGCCTCGCGGTCGGCTCGCTGGCCGCGACGGCCGTCGGCGCGGTCGACGCCGCGCGCGCCGGCACCGCGGCATCGCTGATGAACGTGACGCGGATGATCGGCGCGGTCTTCGGCGTCGCGCTGCTGGGCGCGCTGTACGACGCGTGCGGCGGCGGCGCGTCGGGGCTGCGGGTCGCGATGCTGACGGGCAGCGCGCTGCAGCTCGGGGGCGCGGCGCTCGCGTGGCGCACGGCCGGCACCGGCACGCGGGCCGGCGCACCGAGGCCGATCGGATAAGATACGGCCGGCCACGCACCTTGGCCCATGACCGAACCGACGGAGTGTTTTCAGTGATTCAACCGACCCCAGTATTCAAGGACAACCTCGCGCAACTGCCGGCCATCGACGGCATCGCGCGCATCGATCTCGTCGGTGCGAACGGCGACGTGGTCGCGACCATCGAGAACCAGCCGGGCAAGCAGGGCTCGCTCGCGGTGTACCACTATCTGAAGCAGGCGTTCGGCACGCTCGACGCGAAAGCGGCCGAGCACGGCCTCGCGGTGTTCGCCGAACATACGGCCGACGCACGCAATCGTCCGGGCGCGCACCCGAACGTCGATCGTCTGCTGGCGATCGTGGCCGGCGGCGACGCACTGCGCATCGACGTCGTCGCGAAGGACTGAGTCGGCGGCAACACGCACGCGTGCCGCCGGGCGGCGCGCGCGACCGTGACGGACGGGCGAAAAAGCGCTTGCCGCGCCCGTCCCACTTTCCCCGGAGACAACCAGCGTGCTTCCTTCCGTTGCCTCGCCGCTCACCCGGCATCTGGCGTCGATCGTTTCGGTCGCGGTACTTGCCGGCGCCACGTTCGGCGGCACGGCATCGGCCGAGCCGCTGCGCACGGCCTCCGATATCGCCGGAGCGTCGCTCGTGCCGCTCGGCACGCTGCCGCACTCGCCTGAAAGCGGTTCGCTCGATCCGTTCTGCACGCAATATCGCGCGAAGGCGACCACGGCGGCCGGCCGCGAAGTCGCGAAGCGCGACTGGATCGTGACATCCGAGGCACCGCTCGGGCGCTACACGGTCGTGAGCTTCGCGAGCGGATTCAACGCCGGCACGAGCGCGATCTGTTTCGCGCGCAACGGCAACCTCGGCATATTCGACGGCGCGACGCTCGTCGCGCTCGGCTACACGGCGCGCAAGGCAGGCTGGCAGCTCGGCTCGGTCGATCGTCTGGAGAACGGTGCACTGCTCGTCTGGGGTGGCGACGGCCCCGGAGCGCCCGTCGGCGAGCTGCACGAGGAAAACGGCGGCCTGCGGCTGACCCGCGTCGCCGCCGAAAGCACGCACTGCAGCGGCCGCGCGGTCGTGCCGAACGTATACGGCAAGCCGCTCGACGCGGCCCGCAAGATACTGATCGCGCATGGCTGGCAACCGCTGCGGCCGCGCGAGAACCCGGACGCGATGGACGGGGCTGCAACGCTCGCGAAGCACGGCATTATCGAAGCCGAAGCGTGCTCGGGCACCGGCGTCGGGTATTGCGCGCTGCGCTACCGGAATGCGGCCGGCGTGCTTGGCGTGACGACGGTGGGCGGCGAGCCGGACCGGCCTTCCGAGCACACCGTGATCGACTATCAGGTTGCCTGTCGCAAGCAGTGAACGGCGTGCAGGCGGCGCATGCGCAATGCATGCGTCATGCGATCCGTGCCGCCAGGCCATCGTCCGTTCGCTCGATTGACCGGCTTCGCCCGCCCTCCTAAACTGGCTTCCCTTTTACGCCGCACCCGCAAAAGGGACTGCCATGATCGACTTCTCCACGCTCGCGCTGTTCTCCGGCGCGTGTCTCGCGCTGACCATTACGCCGGGCCCCGACATGTTGCTGATCGCGTCCCGCAGCGTGAGCCAGGGGCGACGCGCCGGCTTCGCGACGCTCGCGGGCATCCAGGCCGGCACCTACTGCCACGCGCTCGCGGCCGCGTTCGGTCTGTCGCAGCTGTTCGTCGCGGTGCCGCTCGCCTATGACGCGGTGCGCTTCGCAGGCGCCGCGTATCTGCTGTATCTCGCGTGGAAAACCTTCCGTTCGGATGCGACCGCGCTGTCGCCCGTCGCGTCGCCACGTCGCCATTCGACCGCGACGATCTTTCGCCAAGGGCTGACGACGAACCTGCTGAACCCGAAGATGGCGCTGTTCGTGCTCGCGCTGTTCCCGCAGTTCGTGCGGCCCGAGCACGGCTCGATCGCCGTGCAGATTCTCGTGCTCGCGACGGTGCTCAACCTGATCGGGATCGTCGTGAACGGCGCGGTGATTCTGTCCGCGAGCCGGCTGAGCCAGCGGATCGGCGCGCGCCGCCGGCCGTCGAAAGTGCCGCAGTATCTGCTGGGGTCGGTGTTCGTGGGGCTGGCGGCGCGGCTCGCGATGGCGGGACGGCACTGAGGGCAGCCAGTAGCGCGAACGGAACCGTGTGCGCCCCGACGACACACGAGGCCGTCAGTCGTCGCGACCGGTGCCCGAATCACGCGTGTCCATCACCACGCGCAACGCACCGCTATCGAGGATGCTTGCCGGCGTCACCGTGCGGCGGTGCCACGGAATCCAGCCGAAATACCAGATCCTCCAGAAGCCGAGCGGATGATCGGGATTCCGGTGCAGCAGCGTGTCGAAGGTCTCGACGTCGCCGAGCACGATCCGCGTCGCCTCGCACACGACCTCGCGCACGAAACGTGAGCAGAACTGCCGGCGCGACGCGAGATTGAAACCCGTGTCGTAGACCACACCGATCCGGCGCATCGCCGCGGCGACGAGTTCGCGACGCTGCGCGGCGTCGAGCGGCTGCCTGAGCCGCGCGATCACGCATGCGCCGCGATCGGAGCGCGCGAGAAACCGCGACATCGTCGTGACGCGCGACAGCGGAAACGTGCTTTCGGCGATCAGCGTCTCGCCGCCGCGCTCGCCGACGACGATGCCGACGTGATTCGTCCATGAACGCGTCGCGCTCGCCACTTCGAGAAACGGCCGCACGGTGACGCGGATGAAGACGATGTCGCCGATTTCCGGTTCGGCCGGCAACGGCTCGGCAAGCGAGTCGGGAGCGCCGGCGAAAAGGAGCCGCCGGCGCGCGCCGGGCGAACGGATCAGAAGCGGCTGGCGGCCGGTGTCGACGACCATACGAACCTCGCGCGAGTGGACATGGCGCGAGCATGGCAGGCGCAGCCGCACGCCGCATCCGCTTCATCTGCAAGGGCGGGAATCCGCGCCGCCGGGTGGCGGATTTCGATACCGGCGTGACACGCGAAGCGCCCGAACCCGGCACCTTTCAGCGCGTCGCACCCAGCGCCACGCGCAGCCGCTCCATCAACCGCGTGTAATGCCGCAGCACGTCGTCCTTCGACACGACATTCGCGGTCGAGAAACGCTCGGACCACGCCGGCTTCCATTGATACGAACCGTGCACGCTGCGGTCGCCGTCGGGCGCCTGGATCAGCGAGCGGATCCGCGCGTCGCGGCCCGGCCCCGTATGCATCTCGAACAGCGCGTGGATGAACGTGTGATACGCGTCGTACACGTCGTCGTCGAACAGGTAGCGGTAGATGTGGAACGTGCGGTCGAGGTCACGCTTCGCGCGGATCACGTCGTCCGGCGAGATGTCCTTCCAGTAACCGATCCACGTGTAGAAGCACAGCAGCGCATTGAGCTGCGGCGCGACCGTGTCGTACAGCGCGAGCCGCTTCTCGATCAGCCGCTGGTTGGTCCACTGCACGAGTTCGAGCCGCTTCAGCCGGCGCGCGACGAGCCAGCCGAGACAGGCGACCGACAACGGCGTCAGCACACCGAGCGCGAGCTTGACGATTTCCAGCGAATTCCACGGCGTATTGAATGGCTGCATGTAGGGCTCGACAGGAAGAAACGCATCCGCTGCGACGCGCGGCCCGGCGCGCCACGCAGCGCCGCTGGGCCGATCGCGTCGGCATTGACCGTTAGTTGCTTGCACATCGAACAGTACGCGACCGCACCGGTACGCCGTGCGACGCGACTCACCCCGTCAGTGTATCGGGCGATTGTCACCGCGCGATGACCGCGCGTCGACGCGCCACCGCGCGCCCGCTTCGCGCTAGGTCGGTAGCGCCGACGTGAGCTTGACCTTCTGCATCGGAATGTCGGTCTTCACGCTGAGCACGCCGGGGATACGCGTCAGGTATTCCATCTGGAAGCGCCGGTAATCGTCGATGTCGGCCGCGACGACGCGCAGCAGGAAATCGCAGTCGCCGGCCATCAGGTGGCATTCGACGACTTCCGGCATCTGCTGGACGGCCTCGGCGAAACGGTTCACCGATTCCGCGTCCTGCCCCTTCAGCCACACGCGCGTGAAGATCGTCAGCCCCTTGCCGACCTTCGCCGGGTTCAGCACGGCCACGTACTTCTCGATCACGCCGGCTTCCTCGAGGAGCCGCACGCGCCGCAGGCACGGCGACGGCGACAGCCCCACCTCGTGCGCGAGCTCCACGTTCTGCATGCGGCCGTCGCGCTGCAGCGCGCTCAGGATCCGGCGGTCGATAGCGTCAAGTTTCATTTGGCATCCGATTCCAAAAAATTTTCAGATCACGCGTTCAATGCCAAATTCTGAGAAAAATCTGGCGACAACGCAACCCGATTCGAGTCAAAAAAGCAGACAATTCCTCCCCCGAAGGAGGAGTGATGAGCAGTAGCGTTTCAACGTCGTCCGGGCTTCGCGACAAGCCCGCCTATGTCGCCGAGATGGGTCGCGGTTTGCGCGCGGCGCTGCCCGTCATGCTGGGTTTCGTGCCGTTCGCGCTGGTGCTGGGCGCGCAGGCCGCGCAGAAAGGACTGAGCCTGTTCGAGGTGCCGATGATGACGGGCCTGAACTTCGGCGGCGGCTCCGAATTCGCGGCGATCCATCTATGGACGTCGCCGCCGCACATCGCGCTGATCGTCGCGATGTCGTTTCTCGTGAATTCGCGCCACATCCTGATGGGCGCCGCGTTCGAGCCGTATATCCGGCGCCTGCCGCGCCGCCGCGCGTTCGTCGCGCTGTTCTTCATGTGCGACGAGAGCTGGGCGATGTCGCTCGCCGACGCGCGCGAGCGCTCGGCCACGCACATCAGCGTGCCCTATTACGCGGGCATCTGCATGGGGCTCTACCTGACGTGGATCTCGATGACGACGCTCGGCGCGGCGGTCGGCCCGACGATCGGCAACGTCGAACAGTACGGCTTCGACATGGCGTTCACGGCCGTGTTTCTGGTGCTGCTGCGCGGCATGTGGAAAGGCGTGCGTGCGAGCCGCCCGTGGTTCGTGAGCCTCGTCGTCGCGGCGGCCACCCATCTCGCGCTGCCCGGTGCGTGGTACGTCGCGGCCGGCGCCTGCGCGGGGCTGATCGCCGCGCTGCTGTGGGAGCCGCGCGATGCCTGAGCTTCCGGATTTCGGCACGGTCGCGACGATCGTGCTGATGGCGTCGACCACCTACCTGTCGCGCATTCTCGGCTACGTGCTGCTGCGCAACCGCACGCTGAGCCCGCGCATGGCGTCGGTGATGGAGAACGTGCCCGGCTGCGTGCTGATCTCGGTGATCGCGCCGGCCTTCGTGTCGACGCGCCCGGCCGACCTGCTCGCGCTTGCACTCACGCTGCTTGCGGCGACGCGCCTGTCGATCCTGCCGACCGTCATCGTCGGCGTCGTGTCGGCCGGCCTGCTGCGCTACCTGCTCGGCTGAGCGGTGCCGCCGGCCACCCCGGCACCGCATTCCACGACACGACGAACGGGCGCGCGATGCGCCCGTTTTCACGTCCACGCCGGCCGGCGTCATGCGCGCGACACGACGATCCTCGCGCGGGAGTGCTAGCCTTGTGGCTTGCGCCACGCCGCCCTTCCCGTCTGATTGCCCTTCGCGAGGATCGCCCCGATGCAAGCAACCCGCCCGCTGTTCGACCGTGTCCTGCTCACCAACGACGACGGATTCGACGCGCCCGGCCTCGACATACTCGAACAGGTCGCCACGCAACTCGCCCGCGAAGTGTGGATCGTCGCTCCAGCCGAAGACCAGAGCGGCACGTCGCATTCGCTGAGCCTGCACGAACCGCTGCGCGTGCATCGCAAGGGCGAGCACCGCTTCGCGGTGCGCGGCACGCCCGGCGACTGCGTCGCGATCGCGGTCAGCCACCTGATGAAGGGCGCGCGGCCCGACGTCGTGCTGTCCGGCGTGAATCGCGGCGCGAACCTCGGCACCGAAACGGTGTTTTCCGGCACGGTCGGCGCGGCGATGACGAGCATGCTGGTCGGCGTGCCGGCCATCGCGCTGAGCCAGGCCTTCACCGATCGCAATGCGGTGCCGTGGGGCACCGCGCTCGCGCATGCGCCGGACGTCATCCGACGGCTCGTCGCCGCCGGCTGGGACAGTGACGCGTGCCTCAACGTGAATTTCCCGCCGCGGCCGGCCGACGACGTGCGCGGCCTGAAGGTGACGAACCAGGGCGCCGGCACGCTGCAGGGCGTCGAGATCGTGTCGGGACGCGACCCGCGCGAGATCGACTATCACTGGCTGAAGCTCGCGCGCGCGCCGCGCGACGACGATGCGGATTCGGAAACGGTCGCGCTGGGCGAAGGGTACATCGCGGTCACGCCGCTGAAGTTCGAGCGCACGCACGATCAGGCGCTCGCACGGCTGCGGTCGAACCTCGGCTGATCGATCGCGCGTTCGAACGGACCCGGCGGTGGCGCATACGATGCGCGCGCCGCCGGTTCACCGCGTCAGCCGTCGCCCGTCACCCCATCAAGTCAGGTTCAACCCGCCGTCGAGCATCACGATCTCACCCGTCACGTAATCGGAGGCGACGAGCATCGCGACCGTCTGCGCGATATCGTCCGGCGTCGCCGCGCGACGCATCGGCGCGCGCTCGCGCCAGAGCTGCTGCGCGTCCGTCCAGTCGGCGGTCAGCGGCGTATCGACGAGCCCCGGCGCGACCGCGTTGACGCGAATCGCCGGCGCGAGCGTGCGGGCGAGCAGCCGTGTCGTGTGATTGAGCGCGGCCTTCGCGGCCGCATACGGAATCGACGCGCCCTTCGGGCGCACGCCGGCATGCGAGCTGACGTTCACCACACATCCGGCCCGCCCGCGCGACGCCGACTCGCGCAGCGCGGCCTCCGCTTCGGCCACCAGCCGGAACGGCGCGATCACGTTGATTTCGTGCATCTCGCGCCACACGTCGGGCGTGGCGGCCGCGAGGTCGTCATGCGCAATCACGCGGCTGACGCCCGCGTTGTTGACGAGCACGTCGAGCCGCCCGTGCACGGCGAACGCGTCGCGAATCAATCTCACGCGCTCGGCATCGTCGGCGAGATCGGCCTGCACGTAAGCCGCGCCGAGTTCACGCGCCATCGCACGCCCGGTCTCGGCCGAGCGACGCGAATGCAGGATCACCGCGTAGCCGTCGGCCGCGAGACGCCGCGCGACGGCCGCGCCGATCCCCGACGTCGAGCCGGTGACGAGCGCGACCGGCCGGTGCAGGCGCGCCGCGCGCGGCTCGCCGGCGGTTTCGGTTTCAGGTGCCGTTTCGGCAATCGGGGCAGACATCGGCGGCAGCGGCGCGTCCATGGCGTGGAACCCAGTCAGTGGCGTTCCCGCATCATAAGCGCGACGAGGCACAGGATCGAGGCGCAATCGATCCGGCCCCTTCGTGCCTGCCGCGCGCGCTGCTACTGCGCGCGGGTCGTGCCGCCGGCCGCCAGCAGCGACGGTGCCAGCGCGCTGTTCGGGTCCTGGCCGTTCCACTGGCCGACCCACGCATCGTTCGGCGTCGAGCCCATCACGAAATCGAGCCTGCCGCCGGCCTTGATCTCGTCATAGGTGATGTACGGCCGATGCAGCGGCGCGCCGTTCAGGCTGACCGACTGCACGTAGCGATTGACCGACGACGGTGCGGCGCCCGACGCGGTACGCGCGGTGATCGTGAAGCGTCGCGCACCGCCGAACTTCAACGCGCCGCCGGCGCCGCTGCCTGATGCCATCGGGATGTCGATCGACGCCTCCTCGAACAGCGGCGTGCCGAAATAGAACACGCCGCCCACCGGATTCAGCGAATAGATGCCGAGCGCGGACAGCACGTACCACGCGGACAACTGGCCGCAGTCGTCGTTGCCGGGAATCGCCGCATCGCGCACGCGCCGCGGATCGTTCAGCGCGGCCTTCAGGCTGTCGCCGCTCAGCAATGCACGATCGCCGGCCGTGAGCGTCAGCGAGTACATGTCGTCCATCACCGTGCGCACGCGGTCCTGCGTCTTCGACGGCATGCCGGCGACGTCGTACAGGTACGGCAGGTGGTTCGCCGGTTCGTTGCCCGCAAAGTACTGGCCGCTGCGGCCGGTCAGGTCCGGGAAGCCCTGGTTGTACTGGAAGGTCAGCGGGTTGGCCGGATCGAACGTGCGGTCGAGCTGCGCGATGAACTGGCTTGTGCCGCCGAGCAGCGTGATCAACCCCGGGAAGTCGTGGAAGATGTTCCACGTGTCGACCCACGAATTCGATTCGGAGAAGTCGGTCTTCTCGGCGGCCGTCGGATCGAAGCCCGCGACCCAGTTGCCCTGCGCATCCTTCGGCTGCGAGAACTTCCAGCCGTTGTTCGGCGCCGGGTTGAACACGTTCCGGTAGTTCTGGCTGCGCGTCAGATAAGGCTGGTAATCGGCCGTGCTCTTGCCGGCCGCCTTGCCGACCGCGGCCGTCGCCCAGTCGTCGAACGCATAGTCCTGCGTGGTCGACACCGACGCGTTGTCGCCCGCATAGACGTAGCCGCGCTGGCGATACTGGTCGAAGCCGTGCGCGCTCGCGCGCTGCGTGGTCGTCAACGCGGTCCAGATGTCGTCGATGCCCGCGCTCGTCAGGTGCTTCAGGTACGCATCCGCGATCATCGGAATCGACGGGTGGCCCGCCATCGTGAAGGTTTCCGTTTGCGCCAGCGGCCACACCGGCAGCTCGCCCTTGCCGTTCTGCGCGAACTGCGTCAGCAGCGACTTGACCCAGCCGTCGACGCGCTCGGGCTGCACCAGCGTCATCAGCGGCGCCTCGGCGCGGAACGTGTCCCACAGCGAGAACGTCGACGAATAGTCGAAGCCCGGGTTCGCATGCTTGCTGGTGGTCGGCGGCGACGTCGTGCCGTCGTTCGACGAATCCATGCCGACGTAGCTGCCGTCCGCGTTGTTGTAGACCGTCGGCGCGAGCATCGTGCGGTACAGCGACGTGTAGAACATCGTCCGCTGGTCGGCGCTGCCGCCCTTGATCCGGACCCGGTCGAGCGCGGCGCTCCACACGCGCTCCGCCGCGCCGCGCACCTGGTCGAACGACTTCGCGCCGACTTCCGACGCGAGATTGGCCTGCGCATCCGCGATGCTCGACGGCGAGATGCCGACCTTCACCGTGACCGCGCCGCCGTCGCCGCCGTCGGCGAACGTCAGGTACGCCTTGAAGCCGTCCGCGCTGAACGCGGCGTGCTGCGTATCGAACGGCTTCGAGAACCGCGCGACGAAATACGTCGGCTTGTTGTTCGCCCAGTTGTTGGTGAACTGCCAGCCGGCGATCGTCCACGCGTCGACGACCTGGATCTTGCCGCTCGCGGTCGAGCCGCCGATCGGGTTGTCGATGCTCACGATCATGCTGCGTTTCTGCGTCGCCGCGCTCGGGAAGTACGTGTAGCGATGCACGCCCGCGTGCGTGGTCGCCGTCATTTCCGCGAGAATCTTCGCGCCCTGCACGTTCCACGGCGTGTTGCCGCTGCCGACCGGCGCCAGCTTCACGCGGTAGTAGCCGGGGCTCGCGGTTTCGTCGTCGTGGCTGAACGACGCGTCGTAGGTGATCGATGCATCGGCGGCGACCTTGGCCAGCGTCGCGGTATCGACCGGCGCGAGCGTCGGCAGGAACCGCACTTCGCCGCCCGAGCCGATGCCGGTCCCCGACAGGTGCGTATGCGTGAAGCCGGTAATGAACGGATCGTCGTACTGGTAGCCGGACGTGCGATCCCAGTTCCACGGCAGCGTATGCGCGCCGCCGGTCGTGTCCGGCCCGAGCTGCACCATGCCGAACGGCACGGTCGCGCCCGGATACACGTGGCCGTGGCCGCGCACGCCGCTGCTCCAGTCCGCGTTGATGTCGAGGTTGGCCGTGCCGATCATCGGATCGACGCTGCGCAGCACCGATCGCTTGTGCGCGCCGTTTACCCCCTGATCGTTCTGATCGCCCTGGTCGTTCTGGTTGCCCGGTGCGTTCGACATCTGCGCGAGCACGCTTGCATCCGTCGCCCCCTGATCGCCCCCGCACCCCGACAACACGGCAAGGCATCCGATACCCACCACGTGACGTAGCTTCATCCGTTCGTCCCTCCCTCTCTCTGCGTCGATCCTGTCGGCAAGACCCGCTCTTCGATCCTCCCGCCCTATTGCGCGCCCGCCGCCCGCGGGAACGACGGCATCGCGGATGCATCGGCGCCCCACGTCGCGGCGCTCGCATCCGCCGTCATCGCATACGTCAGCTTCCCGCCCTTCGCGATGTGCTCGAGCGGCAGCCACGCGGCGGGCCACGACGTGCCGTTCAGCTTCAGCGACTTCACGTAGAACGACGCGCTGTCGCCCGAACCCGCGCCCGGCGCGGCGATGTGCAGCAGCCGGTAGCTGCCGTCCTGCTGCCCGACGCGCACCGTGATCGCCTCGAACTGCGGGCTCGACAGCGCAACGCCGCTCACGCCCGGCACGACCGGGTAGAGACCGAGCGCGGCCCACACGTACCAGCCGGACAGTGCGCCGAGATCGTCGTTGCCGGGCAGCCCCGCCGCGCCGGGGCCAAACGCGTTGGCGAGCGACGTGTGCAGCACGCGCTGCGTATGCGACGGCGCGCCGGCCCACGCGTAGACCCACGGCACGGCCATCGTCACTTCGTTGCCGACGTAGAAATACGGTTGCTCGGTGCCGATGTTCAGGTGCGTGAAGAACGTGTCGAGCCGCTTGACGACCGGCGCGGCGCCGCCCGCCTGCGCGATCACGCCGGCGAGATCGTGCGGCACGTACCACGTGTATTGCTCGGCATTGCCTTCCATGAAGCCCGACCCGTCGGTGACCCACGCGCCGGCCGACGTCTTCGGCCGGATCGCGCCGCGATCGAACAGGTGTTGCCAGTTGCCGCTCGACTTCAGCAGCGCGCCGGCCGTCGCCGTGTCGCCAAGCGCCGTCGCGAAGCGCGACACCGCGAAATCTCGCAGCGCGTATTCGAGCGTGTTCGACGCGGTCTGGTTGTCGCCGCTGCCCGATGCGGGCACGTAGCCGAGCCGGTCGTAGTCCGCGCGGCTGCCCATCACCGGCGTGCCCGCGCACGCGGCGCCCGGCGCGGTGCTGGCCTTCATGATCGACAGCGCGGCCTGCGTATCGAAGTGCGTCGCGCCGAACGCATACGCGTTCGCCGTGATGATCGAGCCCGCATCGCCGGGCATCACGGCCGTCTCCGTATTGAAGTACGCCCAGCGCGGGAACGCGCCGCAGGCCTTCGCATCGAGCACGAGCGACTGCACGATGTCGCTCGTGCGCACCGGATCGAGCAGCGCCTGCAACTGGATGAACGAACGGTCGATGTCCCAGCCGGAGAAATTCGCGTACATCGTGCGGCCGCTTTCGACCCGACGCGTCGGCGCGGTCGATGCGCCGTTCGACGCGTAGAAATCCGGATACTGGCCGTTCACGTCGTTGAACACGTTCGGATGCAGCGACGCGTGATACAGCGCGGTATAGAACTTGGTCTTGTCGGCATCGCTGCCGCCCGCGACCTGGATCGCGTTCAGGCGCGCGTTCCATGCGGCGCTCGCCGCGCGGCGCACCTTGTCGAAACGCCAGTTCCGTTCTCCTTGCGCATCCGTTGCCGGATTCTCCGCACGCAGGTTCGCCTTCGCGTTCGCTTCGCTGACGAACGAGATGCCGAGCTTCATCATCACGTCCGGATGCTTGCTGTCGACGTTGAAGGTCAGCGTGACGGGGCGGTTGTTCGACAGCGCCGGCTTCGCCGCGAACGGCTGGCTGAATTCCGCGTAGTAGTAGACGGGCACCGCATGTCCGGCCCAGCAGAATCCGCCGCCCGCGATCGTGCCCGACAGCGCGCGGTCGCCGACCTGGCTGACCGTGTCGCTCGTCGTGCCTTGCGCGCGGTTGTTCAGCACGGTCGGATCGATCGCGATCGTCGCCTGCTGGCCCTGCGCGAGCGCCGGGTACGTGAAGCGCGCGAAGCCGGTGCGCAACGTCGTCGTCAGCTCGGCCTTGATGCCGTTGCCGAGCGTGACGCCGTAATAGCCGGCCTGCGCGGTTTCGTTCGCGTGATCGAACGTGGCCGGCGTGCCGGCGTCGCCGGGCGCGAGCTGCGGCATCACGTTCAGGTAGCCGCCGTTCGCCCAGCAGCCGGTACCGCTCAGATGCAGGATGCTGAATGCGTTGATCGACGTGTCGCCGTACCAGTAGCCGCCGGAGAAACCGGAGCCGTCGCCCTTGCGCCCGTCGTATTGCGCGGTGGGCGTCATCGGGCTCCACTGCATCATCCCGAACGGCACCGTCGGCCCGGGGAACGTGCCGCCGCCGAGACCCGAGCCGACCGGGTCGGCCGGCTGGTCGGTCGCGTAGTCGGTGCCGATCAGCGGGTTGACGTACTGGACGACGCGGATGTCGGCATTTTTCCTTGCCGCTTCGTTGCCGTTGCCGCTTTCGTTGGCGTTGCCGTTGCTGTTGTCGTTGCCCTGCGACTGCGCGGACGTCGACATGTTCGCCGCCACGGCCGACGGCGAATCGCCGTCGCCGCCGCAAGAAGCCACGGCCACGCACAGCGCGAGCAGCGCCGTTCCCAACCCCCAGTTCCTCGACATCGCCTGTCTCCGTTTCGTTCTTGAATCAAGCCGTTGGTTCGAACTACTGAGCTTTCGATCAGGAATCTTTTCGTGACTTGTCGCGCCCCCGCGCAATCGGTCGAAAATGCCGGGCGCGTATTTATTTCCGCATTCTGGTATCCGAAAAAAGCTGCGCCGACCTATCGAAATACCGGCGCCCAGAAACGGACAATGGGCACCAGCGTGCCCAAATAAACGCGTTTTCTCTACCCCGTGTTTTTACGAATTTTTATTTTGTTTATCTAAACAAAAGGCGATTGATTCGATTTTTATACGGAATCCGGCAGCGTGAATGCGATTCGCCATTACGGCTGTTTCGGCAGCTCGACATACTCCTCGAGCTCGCCCGCGATATAAAGCCGCTTGCCGATGCGCGGGTATTCGCACACGTCGTGCTCGAGCCGCTGGCCGCCGACGAGCAGCTCCAGCGGCGCATCGCCGGTGTTCTGCACCGTATGCGCGTCACCGCCGCGCGGAAAGCCGATGAAATCGCCGGGCCCGATTTCGCTGGCGTGCTCGCCGATCGTCACCGCGCCGGTGCCGGACAGCACGTACACGAATTCCTCTTCGTACAGGTGGCGGTGATATTCGGCCGATTCGTGACCAGGCATCAGCGTGAGCAGGTGAACGCCGAATTGCGTCAGCCCGGTCAGGTCGCTGAGCGGGCGCTTGAGACGAACGGCATTGGGATTGAGCGAATGCACCGCGCGCGTCGGTTCCATCTTCGCGATATCGGCGGCCTTCAGCAGTTCCCGGGGAAAGGGAGTCGACATGGGGATCTCGCAAGCGTGAATGCTTCGGTTGAACGCAGCGCCGGCGCGGCGCGCGCAGCGGCCATTGTCCGACATTTTCACGCTGGCAAGGGCGCGCCGAAGCGCACCCGGCGACGCAGTCAACGCGCGCAATCGGCCAGCAGGTTCGCCAGCACCGACGCGCCTTGCGCGAGGTGCACCGGATCGGCATCTTCCGCTTCGTTGTGGCTGAGCCCGGCCTTGCACGGCACGAACACCATCGCGGACGGCGCGACGTATGACAGGTTCACCGCGTCGTGCCCCGCGCCGCTGCACATCTCCAGGTATGGATAGCCGGCGGCGGCCGTCGCCTGCCGCACGCGCGCGACGCAGTCCGCATCGAACACCACCGGCGCGTATTCGGCGATCGTCTGGACCTGCACGCGCGTGCCACGCAGCGCGGTGCGCTCCATGCAGATCGCCTCGATATCGGCGACGAGTTGCTGCAACGCCGGCCGCGACGGGTGGCGCACGTCGACGCTGAAGCGCACCTTGCCCGGTATCGTGCTCGGTGAATTCGGCTGGCACGCGACATGGCCGACGGTCACGCGCGCGTCGGCATCGAACGCATGGCCGTGCGCGACGATCGCGGCGATCATCGCGGCCGCCACGCCCATCGCGTCGCGGCGCACGCTCATCGGCGTCGTGCCCGCATGCGACTCGAAGCCGGTCACCGTGACGTCGAGCTCGTAGATGCCCTGCACCCCCGTCACGACGCCGATCGGCAAGCCGGCCTGCTCCAGCACCGGCCCCTGCTCGATATGCGCTTCGAAATACGCTTTCGGCATCTGTCGCTCGTGCGCAGGGCCGGCGAAACCGGTGCGTTCGAGTTCGTCGCGCAGCAGCACGCCCGTCTGCATGCACGGGCGCGCCAGTGCGTAGTCGAGATCGAGCGCGCCTGCATAGACGGCCGAGCCCATCATGCCCGGCGTGAAGCGCGAGCCCTCCTCATTGGTCCACGCGACGACGTCGATCGGGTGCCGCGTCGCGATGCCGTGCTCGTTCAGCGTGCGGATCGCCTCGAGGCCCGCGAGCACGCCATAGACGCCGTCGAAGCGGCCGCCGAGCGGCTGGGTGTCGAGATGGCTGCCGCACATCACGGCCGGCAAGCCGGGCTGCGTGCCGGGCCGGCGCGCGAACACGTTGCCGATCGGATCGATGCGGATCTCGCAGCCCGCGGCCTCGCACCATGCGATGAAGCGGCGCCGGCCTTGCGCATCGTCGTCACTCAGCGCGAGCCGGCAACTGCCGCCGTGCGCGGTCGCGCCGATCGTCGCCATCTCCATCAGCGAATCCCACAGTCTCTGCTGGTTCACGCGCATCATCGTCGCCGCTCCTGAAAAGCACCGAGCATATACACTCGATCCAATAAGAAAAATCCAAGATTTCGTTGTGGACGATAATTTTTACTTGTCACCCGGCGTTCCATCCGGAACCCCGTGCTTTCTTTCTCACTGGATCGCTCGCCCATGAAGCTCAAGCAACTCGATGCGTTTCTCGCGGTCGCCGAGCATCGCACCATTCGCGGTGCGGCGCGTGCGCTCGGCGTCACGCAGCCGGCCGTCAGCGGCATCGTGCGCGAGCTCGAACACGAGCTGGGCGTGCCGCTCGTCGTGCGCAGCGTCAAGGGGATCGCGCTGACCGATTACGGCAGCGCATTCGCGATTCGCGCGCGGCTGATCGTCGAGGAGATCCAGCGCACGCGCGACGAGATCGAGCAGTTGCGGCTGGGCACGACCGGCTCGGTATCGATCGCGGTCAGCCCGACCGTCGCGTTGACGATCCTGCCGCGCGCGTTCGCGGCCTTCACGCGCGACCTGCCCGGCGCGACGCTGAACGTCGACGATGCACTGACCGCGACGGACCTCGCGCGGCTGCGCGACGGCTCGCTCGACTTCATCGTCACGCATCAGCTGTCGAACGCGCTGCCGGACCCGGACGAATTCGCGAGCATTCCATTGTTCCGCACGGCGTTCGCGGTCGTCGCGCGAAGCCGGCATCGGCTCGCGCGGGCCCGCTCGTTGCGCGAGCTCGTCGATGCGCACTGGTGCGTGCCGCGCTACGGCGAAGGCGGCGACGACCTGATCCGCTCGATCTTCATGCCGTTCGGCCTCGACGTGCCGAAACGCGTGGTGCACTGCCCGTCGTTTGCCGCGACGCTCGGGCTCGTGTCGCAGACGGAGGCGCTCGGCGTGTTCGCGCGGCCGCTCGCCGACGTCGAACGCCAGTCGCGCGGGATCGTCGCGTTGAATCTCGCCGAGCCGATGCCGGCGCTGACGGTCGCGATCGTGATGCGGCGGCATGCGTTGCTGACGCCGGCCGCGCTGCACTTCATCGAGTGCCTGAAGGGTGCGTCCGCAACCGTGTCGGCCGCGGACGACGCGTGACGCTCACCCCACGTGCACACCGCGCAGCTTCGTCAGCAACGCGACGAGACGATCGATGTGCGCGTCCTCGGTGCGCCACGACGACACGCTGATCCGGAACGCCGGCCGCCCCTGCCACACGGTCGCGCCGAACCACACGTCGCCCGACGCCTGCGCGGCTTCGAGGATCGCCGTCGTTTCCTCGTCGGTGCCGGCGCGCACGAGCACCTGGTTCAGCACGACGCGGTTCAGCACGTCGTAGCCGGCCGCACGCAGGCCGTCAGCGACCCGCGCCGCCTGCGCGCAATGCCGCTCGACCATCGTCGCGACGCCGGCGCGGCCGAGCGAACGCAGCGCGGCCCACACGGGAATGCCGCGCGCGCGTCGCGAGAATTCGAGGTTCAGGTTCTTCTGCGCATCGTGCGCGCCGTTCAGGTAGACGGCGTCGCTGTTCATCGCGGTGGCGAGCGCGGCCGCGTCGCGACAGATCACCATCGCGCCGTCGTACGGCGTGTTGAGCCATTTGTGACCGTCGGTCGTCCAGCTGTCCGCGCCGTCGATGCCGTCCGTCAGCGCGCGCTTCGACGACGCGCGCGCCCACAGGCCGAACGCGCCGTCGACGTGCACCCACGCGCCGGCCGCCTTCGCGGGCGGAATCAACGCCGCGAACGGATCGAATTCGCCGGTGTTCACTTCGCCCGCTTGCACGCAGAAAATGGTCATGTCGTCGAGCGGCGGCAACTGCGCCGGGTCGATCCTGCCATGCGTATCGACCGGCGCGACGACGATGCGCTTCATCCCGAAGCCGAGCACGCGCAGCGCCTTCTTCACCGTGATGTGCGCGAGCGCGGAGATCACGACTTTCACTTCCGGCGCGCCGATCAGCCCGTCCTCGTCGATATCCCAGCCCTTGCGCGCCAGCAGCGCGCGCCGCGCGGCCACCAGCGCGACGAGCGTGCAGGCCGTCGCGCTTGTGCCGAAGCCGACCGCGCTGCCTTCGGGCAACCCGAGCGCATCGACGACCCAGCGCGCGGCCTGGCGCTCGAGCGTCGCGGCCGCCGGCGAATTCGCATACGACGACGCGCACTGGTCCCACGCGAGCATCAGCCGCTCGGCCGCCGCCGCGGCCGGCAGCGTCGCGCCGATCACGAAGCCGAAGTAGTTCGGGCCGTTCGATGCGACCGTCGCGGGCGTGCCGTGCTCGTCGAGCAGGCGCAGCACGTGGTCGGCCGGGCGGCCTGCATCGGGCAGCGGCTCGTCGAATGCGGCGAGGCCGGCGAGTGCGGCCGCGTCGGGAAACGCGCGCCGCTCGTTCGTCGCAGCCAGATACGCGTGCGCGCGCCGGTCGGCGTCGGCCAGCAGGGAAAGTTCGTCCATGTCGGTTGCCTCGGTCAGGGTCAGAGTTGCGAGAGATCGCGGCCGAGCCGCTGCAGCGCGCCGTCGATCCGCTTGTAGTACGTGAACTTGCCGACGCGGGTCGCCTGCACGAGCCCGGCATCCGCGAGGATGCGCATGTGGCGCGTGGTCGTGGCCGGCGCGATGCCGAGCTTCTCGGTGATGTACGTGCAGCACACGCCGAGCGCGTCGACGTCGCCATGCGGCTGCGGCGGGAAATGCTTGCGCGGTTGCCTGAGCCAGCGCATCACGGCCAGACGGCTTTCGTTGGCGAGCGCGCTGAGGCGGGTGACGTCGTCCATAAGGGTGCGGATTCGTTTAACGTTTTGAATATTAGCTAAATGACGAAATGTGGGCAATGCAGTCGAAGCGGGATTTCGACGCATGACGACGTTCGCCGGCATGCACTGTCGCACATTCGATGTGATCGCAGCGAGATCGCCGCTTCAACCGCTCGAAGCGCGTCAGGCAACGTGCTTCAGGCCAGCGCCTGTGCCAGCCTGTCGATCAACGCCCGCACACGCCGCGGCTGCGCCGCACGCCCCGGATAGACGATCTGCAGATCGACTTCGCCCGGCGAGAAGTCTCGAAGGATCTCGACGAGCGCGCCCGACGCCAGATCGCGCTCGACGTCGACCAGCGACTTCAGCGCGATGCCGTGCCCCGCGATGCACCACGCGCGCACGAGCGCCCCGTCGTTGGCGACGCGCCGGCCGCGCACCACCACGCGCTTCAATACGCCGTCGATGCCGAACGGCCATTC
The DNA here is from genome assembly GCF_015712225.1 of Burkholderia sp. 9775_39. Lineage (NCBI taxonomy): Bacteria > Pseudomonadati > Pseudomonadota > Betaproteobacteria > Burkholderiales > Burkholderiaceae > Burkholderia > Burkholderia sp. 9775_39. The sequence continues at coordinate 24,877 of NZ_JACCQC010000026.1, forward strand.
GGCATACAGCTCCTGGCCGAAGCGCATCACGATGCAGTCGTGCGCGGCGAGTTCGTCCGGGTGCATTGGCGTGCCGTGTGCGGCGAGATACGCGGGCGACGCGCACACCACGCGCCGCGCACGGCCGAGCGAACGGCTGCGCAACGAACTGTCGGCCAGCGTGCCGCGGCGGATCGCGAAATCGAGCCCCTGCCCGACGAGGTCGACATACCCGTCGCCGAGATGCAGGTCGACCGTCACGCCCGGATGGTCGGCCAGGAATGCGTCGACGACGGGCACGACGCGCTCGCGCCCGAGATCGGCCGGCGCACTGAGCCGCACCGGCCCCGACAGCGTCTGCACGCCCAGCCGCACGCGGCTTTCGAGTTCGTCGGCCTCGGCCAGCAGGCGTCGCGCGCCGTCCACCAGCGTGCGGCCCTCGTCGGTCAGGCTGATCGCGCGCGTCGTGCGCGTGAGCAGCGCCGCGCCGTAGTGACGCTCGAGCGCCGTCAGCCGCTCGGACACCGTGGCCGGCGACAGACCGACCTCGCGCCCCGCGGCGGCCAGCCCGCCCTTCTCCACGATGCGCAGGAACAGCGCGAGGTTGTCGAGCAGCATTGTTCGCTCCTTCCGAAGGATATTTTCGCCATCTTCTGGATTATCCGGGAAAGGCGCAAACGGTACATTGATCGCCTGACGATCGATCCGCGGCCGCGCCGCGCCCATACGACGAAAGGAAACGCAGATGGAATACCGCACGCTCGGCCGCTCCGGCCTCCAGGTCCCCGTACTGAGCTTCGGCGCCGGCACCTTCGGCGGCACCGGCCCGCTGTTCAGTGCATGGGGCAATACCGGCGTCGACGAAGCGCGCCGCCTGATCGACATCTGCCTCGACGCCGGCGTCAACCTGTTCGACACGGCCGACGTGTATTCCGACGGCGCGTCCGAGCGGGTGCTCGGCGCCGCGCTCAAGGGGCGCCGCGACCAGGTGCTGATCTCGACCAAGACGGGCCTGCCGACCGGCGACGGCCCGAACGACGCCGGCACGTCGCGCGCACGGCTGGTGCGCGCCGTCGACGACGCGCTGCGCCGGCTCGACACCGACTACATCGACCTGCTGCAACTCCATGCGTTCGACGCCGGCACGCCGGTCGAGGAAGTGATGTCGACGCTCAACGATCTCGTGCGCGCGGGCAAGCTGCGCTACATCGGCGTGTCGAATTTCGCCGGCTGGCAGATCATGAAGTCGCTCGCGGCGGCCGACCGGCATGGCTGGTCGCGCTACGTGGCGAACCAGGTGTACTACTCGCTCGTCGGCCGCGACTACGAATGGGACCTGATGCCGCTCGGCGCGGACCAGGGCCTCGGCGCGCTGGTGTGGAGCCCGCTCGGCTGGGGCCGGCTCACCGGCAAGATCCGGCGCAATGCGCCGCTGCCCGAAGGCAGCCGGCTGCATGAAACGGCCAGCTACGGGCCGCCGGTCGACGACGCGCGCCTGTACGACGTGGTCGATGCGCTCGATGCGATCGCGGAGGAAACCGGCAAGACGGTGCCGCAGATCGCATTGAACTGGCTGCTGCAGCGGCCGACCGTGTCGTCGGTGATCGTCGGCGCGCGCAACGAGGAACAGTTGCGGCAGAACCTCGGCGCGGTCGGCTGGACGCTGACCGATGCGCAGGTCGCGAAGCTGGACGCGGCGAGCGCGGTCGAAGCGCCGTATCCGTACTTCCCGTATCGTCGGCAGGCGGCGTTCGCGCGGCTCAATCCGCCGATGCGCGGGTAAGCCGCACAGGCATCACGGTCAGGCCGGCACGCGTGCCGCGCCGAGCCGCACGACCTTGTCGGTCGGCCCGATGACCGAGCGCCGGTGCGTGATCGCGATCACCGTGACGTCACGGGCCAGCAGCCGCACGTGCGCCATGATGTCGCGCTCGGTGGCTTCGTCGAGCGCGGAACTCGCCTCGTCGAGAAACAGCACGGTCGGATTACCGTACAGCGCGCGGGCGATCGCGATGCGCTGGCGCTCGCCGCCGGACAGTTTCAGTCCGCGCTCGCCGACCGTCGTGCGGAACCCGTCCGGCAAGCCGTCGATGAACGGCAGGATCGCGGCCTTCGCGGCCGCGTCGCGCAGGCGCTGCGCATCGCGCGGGCGGCCGAGCAGGACGTTGTCCTCCAGGCTGTCGTTCAGCAGCACGACGTCCTGCGGCACGACCGCCACCGCGCCGTACCAGTCGGCGCGATCGATCGTCGCGAGATCGACGCCGTCGACCAGAATGCGGCCGTCGGTCGGCTCGATCGATTTCAGCGCCAGCTTGAAGACGGTCGACTTCCCGGCGCCGGTTTCGCCGACGACGAACGTGATGCCGCCGCGCTCGGCCACGAAATCGACGTCGCGCACGCCGCGTCCGTTGCCGTACGCATAGCCGACGCGCTCGAACACGATGCGCCCGTCGCGCGGCGCGAACGCCGACGCGTGCGACACCTGCCGCTCCTCGGGCGCCGTCCACAGCGCCGCGAACGGCACGAGCGCCGCGCGGGAACGCGCACTCTCGTCGATCGAGCGCGCGAGCATGTCGAACGGCAGGTTCAGTTGCAGCAGCAGCGTATTGAACAGCACGATGTCGCCGATCGACAGCGCGCCGGCCGCATGACGCGGCAACAGCAGCCAGAACGTGACGGAGAACTGGATCGCGAGGCCGAGCCCCAGCAGCGCGAGAAAGCCGACATGCTGCATCACGTACGCGCGCCAGTTGTCGCGTTCGGCGCGCGCCTTCTCCGCGAAACGCTCGCTCATCCAGCGATGGCTGCCGAAATGCCGGAGCGTTTCCATCGCGTTGATCGCGCCGCCGACGAACCGCGCATTCTCCTGCCCGGCCTCGATCGCGCGATCGAGGTACACCCGCGAGCGCCGCGCGGACACGATCGCGATCGTCACCGCGATCGCGCCATACGCAGCGGTGATGGCCGCCACTTCGAGGTTGATCAGTGCGCCCAGCGTGACGAGCGTGAAGACGATCTGCAGCGCGCCGGGGATCAAGTCCATCAGCGCCAACTGCACCAGCACCGACAGCGCCCGGCTCCCGCGCGTGTTCGCGCTCTGGATTTCCGCCGGATTGTGCTCGACGAAGAACGCCGTGGTCTTCTTCAGGATGCGTTCGAAAAAGCGCGTGCTGGTGATGAATCCGAGATTCCCGGCACTCATGAAGGCAAGGTACTGCACGACGCGTTGCAGCGCGCTGGACAGGCCCAGCAGCACCGCGTAGACCACGAAGCCCGCCATGAGCGCGTGCGGCGCGCCGCGATGCGACAGCGCGTCGATCAGGCGCGAGAACAGATAGGGCGCGGCGACGGCGGTGACGCTCGATAGAACGACGACAGCTGCGACCGTCAGCAGCATCCGGCGATCGGCCTTCCAGTAGGCGCGCAGCACCTCGGTGATCGGATTCGGCGCGTGGTGTTCGTTCATGGCGCGAGAAGCGGGGTGCGGCCCGGACGGCGACTGACGGCCGAAAAGTCTAGCAGAGTGAAAGGCTGCGCGTTGAGGCGTCCGGGGCGCGTGACGGCAGCGATGGCCGCCAACCGGCCGCCCCGAGGACACTCCACGCTCCCTTCAATCGTCTTTTATAGCCTGACGGACACAGTGCGTGCCGGGTCGCTGCGCAAGGGCTACGGCGCCAAGCCGCAACTCACGGCGAAGAAAACCGACGTCCGCCGATTCAGTCCACCGGCTCGCGCCCCGGCCGCGCTCACCCCAGCGGCCGCGCCTTGATCCACAGAAACAGCGGCACGCGCGCCCACTGCTTCAGCTGATCCGTGTCGGCATGATCGGGCGGCGGCTCGCGCAGCGACACGATCGCGAACCTGGCCGCCTCCAGCGCCTCCATGTACGCCTGCAGCGGCAGCGACCAGCCCGCGAAGTGCATCGACAGCCCGTCGCGCGTTTCCACGCCGTCGAAATGCTCGCGCCCGAAATAGCTGCCCGTCAGCACGAACGGCGCATCGGGCTGCGGCCCGGCAAAGCCGCCGCGATCGCGGAACGGATGCACGAGCGAGATGAACAGCGTGCCGTCCGGCTTCAGCACGCGGCGCGCCTCGCGTAAGGCGCCCTGCATGTCGTCGAGGTCCATCAGCACGTTGTACGCCATCACGAGATCGAAGCTGGCCGCGTCGAACGGCAGCGCCGCCGCGTCCGCCAGTCGATAGCGATGCGCGGAATCCGCGTGGCGCGCGGCGTCGAGCATCGCGGGCACCGCGTCGCTCGCGGTCACGTCGTAGCCGAGCGCCTTCAGTTCGCGGCTCACGCGGCCTTCGCCGCAGCCGATCTCCAGCGCGACGCCGGTGCCGCGCCCGATGTAGGCCGCGAGCCCCGCGCGATATTTCCAGAACGCATCGTGGCCCGGCTTGCCGGCCCAGTCGATCCATTGGTCGGCGACCCGCGTCCAGTGTGCGGTAATGGCTTTCGTGTCGGTCATGCGTACTCCCGCCCGGTATGCGTCGTTGGCTCAGGATGCGCATGGTAAGCCGAAGCGGCGACCCGTGTGCACCGATTAGCCGTTTGGCCAGTTTCCGTTTCCGGTCACGACGTTCTACAGTTACGAGGAAACCAGCCATGCCGCCGCGTCGCCCCGCTCGACGATGCGCACCGATTCCGAGGAAAGCCGATGCCGAGTATCTTCGCCGCGCCCGCCGACGCCCCGCCCAGCCCCGTCGCGGCGGAAACGCGCATGGTGCACGACGTGGCGACGCTGAAGCCGTCCGACTACCGCTCGGCGGACGGCGCGTCGTGGGTCATCTCGACCATCACGCCGGCCGCGGACAGCGGCGCACGCGTCACGGGCAATACGTATTTCGACACCGCGAAAGGCCAGACCGTCCCGGTACCCGACGCGCGCCGACGCTATGCGAATCGCGGCACGTGGCAGGTCGTCGCGAGTTCGAGCCCGGCAGTGCCCGCGGCGGGCCGCTACGACTGGCTCACGCTCGCGTGGCTGCCGATCAACCGGCGGCCGCTGCCGCAAACGCCCGAGCATCTGTATTCGCCGTTCATTCGCGGCGGCACGATCGTCTATCGGTGGAATCCGTCCGCGGAAGGCGGCGAGCAGTTCGGCAACGTGCGGATGATCTTTCCGGCGTGGACGCAGCAGGTGGCCGATGCGTTGCGGTCCGCGCCCGCCGCGGTGCAGGACGGCACGTCGTCGGCCCCGCAACCGGCGCTCGACCGCCTGAAAGCCGACACGAACCCGATGACCGCCGTGCTCGACTTCGGCGATGCGCTGCGCGACGAACCGGTGGAACGGATCGTTGCACGGCTGCCCGCGCTGCTGCGGGTGACGGACCGGCATGAACTGTCGGCGATCGTGTTCCTGTGCCTGTCCGCAGCGCGCGACGAAGACCGGCCGCGCTTCGTCGAAACGATCAACGCGACGATCGCGGGCACCGACGACCGCACCCGCCTGCTGGCGATCGCCTATGGCGCGTTCGCGGCGGGGCGGACGCAACCGGTTCCATTTCGCGACAGGACGCTGAATGCGCTCATCGACGATGTATTCGGTGCGCTGAAACAGCGGACGGCGGCGCTTGGCGTACCGGTCGCGCAAGGGTCGCCGTGGTACGAGTTCTTTACCGCGTATCGGCTTGGCGGCGCAGGTTCAGGCAAAGCCCCGTAACGCAGGGCCTCGCGCGTGCGAACGAAACGAACGGCGGACGAACGGGGAACGCAGGGCGCGACGGCGGCCATCTGCGTCCTCGTTCATGTCACGCGTGAGTGAATGCCCTGTGCTCGCATCCGGCAGCGTTCCTGTTCCGTTGAATCAGCCGATATGCACCGTGCGGCCGCGCCCACCGACCGCCACAACGCATTCACGCGCGCATGCATGACGCTGAAAAAGCGGCCGCTCGCGAGCGGAGCGGCCGTCAAGGAGAGATCCCTATGCGGGATACCGGCGGACACCACACCAGACCGGCCTGCGTATTGTTGATGAACGACATGCCGCTGACCATCAGACCGGTCCGATTCGCTGCATATCGGCGTGAACATCACGCAGTCCTGAGCTACGCGCGGACCTGTCACGATCCGCAACACGCCGTTACGTTCTCGGCGGGAACCCCCATACGCGGCAACCGGTCGAAACGCCGCACGACCGTCGACGGCCTGAATGCCGCGGCGGACCATCCGCTCACCTGCCCCGCTCGATTACGTCCATTCTTCCTATTTCATGCTGAGCATCGGTCCCTTCTCGATCCGCGTCGTCGCGGTCGCCGTCGCCGCGCTGCTGGCGTGGCTCGTCGCGCGCGTCATCCAGCGCCGTCCGCCCGACGGGCATCACAAGACCGCGTCGAGCCTGATCCTCGACGTGCTGCTGCTCGGGTTGATCGCCGCGCGCGTCGGTTATGTCGCGCAATGGTGGCCGGACTATGCGGCGTCGCCGCGCGCGATCGTCGCGCTCGGCGATGGCGGCTTCGACGCGCGCATCGGTATCGCGGCCGGGCTGGTGTTCGCCGGCTGGCGCTTGCGTCGCCTGCCGGCGCTGCGTCGGCCGGTGCTGGCCGGCATCGTCGCCGGCCTCGGTGCGTGGGGCATCGCGCAAGGCACGCTGGCGACGCTGCAGCGCGGCGCGCCGCCGCTTGCCGCGATGCCGCTCCAGGCACTCGATTCAACGCCCGTGTTGCCGGCGGGCTTCGTCGGCAAGCCGGTCGTCGTGAACCTGTGGGCGACGTGGTGCGCGCCGTGCCGCCGCGAGATGCCGATCCTCGAACAGGCTCAGCGCGACCATCCGGGCATCACGGTGCTGATGCTCAACCAGGGGGAAAACGCGCAAGCCGTGCGCGCGTTCCTCGAACAGCAGAGCCTGCGCTTCGATCACGTGCTGCTCGATCCTTCGCTGCACGCGATGCACGCGTATGGCTCGCGCGGGCTGCCGACCACGTTGTTCTTCAACGCGAAAGGCGAACTCGTCGAATCGCACATGGGCGAGCTGACCGCCGCGCGGCTGAAGGACACCGTCACGCAGCGCTTCGGGCAGTAACGCCCGGCGACGGACCGGCAGCGGCGCCGCGCCGCTTCGTCACATCCGCGCTTCGACCGCGGCCAGCCGGGCGGGCAAGTGTTCCCGCAGCGCATCGACGGCGGCGCGCACTTTCAGCGGCAGGTGCGGCGTCGCCGGCCACACCGCGTGGATCGGGTAGACGACGCCCGGCTGCGCCGGCAGCAGCTCCCGCAACGCGCCGCCGCGCAATGCGTCGCGCACCAGCCAGTACGGCAGCCACGCGACGCCGAGATCGGCAAGGGCGGCATCCATCAACGCGCGCAGGTCGTCGGACAGCAGCCGGACGGCGGGCTGCAATTCCACGCGCTCGCCGTCGACGAGAACGGGCCAGCGATGCACCTGGCCAAAGCGCGTATAAGCCAGCGCCTTGTGCTGCTCCAGTTCCCGCCAGGTTTGCGGTTCGCCGTATCGGCTCAGGTAGGCCGGCGACGCGCAGAACGCCATCCGGTGCTCGCCCAGCGCTCGCGCGACCAGTCCGCTGCTGTTCGGCAACGTGCCGATGCGCACCGCGAGATCGAAGCGCTCCTCGACCAGATCGACGGACCGGTCGCTGAAGGACAGCTCCAGATCGAGGTCCGGGTGCGCCTTCGCGACGTCGATCAGGATCGGCGCGACGCACAGATGGCCGAACAGCGTCGGCATCGACACGCGCAGCCGCCCTTTCATCTGCCACTTGCCGGTTTCGAGCAGTGCCTCGCCGGCCTGGATCTCGTCCATCGCGCGCAGGCAATGCTCGTAAAACAGCGAACCCTCGTCGGTCAGGCTCTGGCTGCGCGTCGTGCGGTGAAACAGCACGACGCCGAGCCGTTCCTCGAGGCGCGCGATGCTTTTGCCGACGGCCGAGCGCGTGATGTGCAGCTTCTCGGCGGCCTGCGCGAAGCTGCTCGCTTCCACCGCGGCGACGAACACGTCGATGCCTTTCAGGTTGTTTCGCATCCGATTAGGGACAAATACGCTACACAATGCGTCGATCTTATCGCTTTTGGCGATAAAAAGTGAATGATAGGATCGATTCCAGTCCTCGACATTCGCAAACGGAGTACGCACCATGGCCCGGATTCTCGTCCTCAAATCCAGCATCAACGGCAGCCAGTCGCATACCGGCACGCTGATCGATACGTTCCTCGCGCAGCGCAACGCCAACGGCCATGCCGACGACGTGATCGTGCGCGATCTCGTCGCCGACGCGCTGCCGGTGCTCGACAGCGAGCTGTTCCATGCGCTGCGCGGCGCGGAACACCCGAGCGAACGCGCGCGGCAGGCGATCGCGTTGTCCGACGCGTTGATCGCCGAACTCAAGGGCAGCGACCTGCTGTTGATCGGTGCGCCGATGTACAACCACAACGTGCCGACCCAGTTGAAGAACTGGTTCGACCTCGTCGCGCGGGCCCGCGTGACGTTCCGTTACACGGACACCTATCCGATGGGGCTCGTCGAAGGCGTCCGCGCGATCGTGTTCAGCACGCGCGGCGGCGTCCACGTCGGGCAGGCAACGGATGCGGTCACGCCGTACCTGCGCGCCGTGCTCGGCCTGATGGGTATCGCCGATGTGGAATTCGTCTATGCCGAAGGGCTGGACATGAAGCCGCACGGTTTCAACGCGGGACTGGAAAACGCGCGCCAGCAGATGGACGCGCTGCTCACATGACCGGAGCGGGCCGGCTGGCGGGCTGCGTGAGCCTGCCAGCCGGACGCCTGCGCCGGTCAAACAACGAGCCGGCGACCGTGCGCGCGCTGCGCGATGCCGGCCGCCGGTCTCCGTGCTTCACGCGATCAGAACTTGTGCCGAATCCCCGCATGCACCATCAGTTGCTTCGGCGTCGACGACAGATCGGCCGCCCCCGGGATGTACGCGTAATCGAGTGACGAGCCGGTCGCATCGCCGGCAATCCGCTGGTACGCGCCCATCAGATAGACGTCGGTGCGCCTGGACAACGCGTAGTCGGCCATCAGCCCGATCGAATGGATCTTCGGCTTCGCGCTGCCCGCGGTCGTGTCGTAACGCACGGTCGTATACACGTACTGCGCACCGACGAAGCACGCCGGCGTGAACTGATACTTGCCGTTCACTTCGAAGTTCTGGTACTTGATCGCCGCGACCGTGCCGCCGGCAAGCGGCCCCGTCACCGGCTCGATCGTCTCGTCGCCGAACAGGTAGCCGACGTTCGCGGTCGGCCGCGTGACGTGGCTGTTCGTATACGCGAACCCGACCGTCGCGGGCCCTGCGGTGTAGTTGATGCCCGCGCCGAAAATCCGCAATCGCGCCGACGCGAAGTTCGCGTCCGCGCCGACCGTCCCCGCACCCGCGATCGCACCGCCGGCCGTCGCGCCCGGGTTGTCCGCGTTCAGGAATGCAGCGCCGACCAGCAGGCCGCCGTGCTCATACTGCGCGCCGACGCTCCACTGACGGTTGTTCGCGAACCCGGTGTCGTTGCTGAAGCTGTACGTGCCGCCGAACGAGAAGCCAGCGAAATCCGGGCTCGCGTACTTGACCGTGTTGTTCACGCGGAACGTGTTGCCGGTATTGTCGTTGTCGAGCGGGTGCGAGAACGGGTAGACGCCCCAGCTACCGTTCGCGGTCGTCGGCGCAAGGTAATCGACGACCGAATCGTATTGCCGGCCGAGCGTGAGCGTGCCGAAGCGCGTGCTGCCCACGCCGACGTAAGCCTGCCGCCCGAACAGACGGCCACCCTGCGCGAGCGTGCCGCTGTTCACGTTGAAGCCGTTCTCGATCTGGAACAGCGCGCGGTAGCCGCCGCCGAGATCCTCGGTGCCCTTCAGCCCCCAGCGGCTGCCCTGCGCGAAGCCGCTCGCCATCTGCCACGCGCCGTGGCCGCCGACGTCGTTCGTATAGTCGATGCCCGCATCGACCAGCCCGTACAGCGTGACGCTGCTTTGCGCAAAGACCGGCGCGACGCAAAGTGCCGGCATCGCGACGAAAAACCATCTCCAGTTCATTCGTTTTCCTTATTTATATGTCGATCGTTGTGCCGTACCACACGGCGCAGTGCGCCTTACTTCGCGCCGTAGATGTCGAAGTCGAAGTACTTGCGGTTGATCCGCCGATACGTGCCGTTCTCGAGAATCGTCGCCAGTGCGCGGTTGAACGCATCGCGCAGGCCGGCATCCTGCTTGCGCAGACCGAGGCCGTCGCCCTGCCCGAAGTATTTCGCATCGTCGATCGGTGTGCCGGCGAACATGAAGTCCTTGCCCTGCGGCTTCTTCAGGAAGCCGTCGCTGGCCGCGATCGATGCCTGGAACGCCGCGTCGAGCCGCCCCGTCACGAGGTCGGCGTACACCTGGTCCTGGTTCTGATACGACTCGATCTGCACGCCGGCCGGCTGCCAGTTCGCGATCGCGTAGTCGGCCTGGGCGGAACCCTGCTCGACGCCGACGCGCTTGCCCTTCAGCGACGCGGCCGTCGGCAGCAGCGGCGAACCCTTGCGCGCGATCAGCCGCGCCGGCGCATTCGAGATCCGGTTCGTGAACGCGATCTGCTGCATCCGCTTCGGCGTGATCGTCATCGACGATGCGATGACGTCGAACTTGCGCGCGAGCAGCCCTGGAATCATCCCGTCGAAACTCGACTCGACCCACACGCAGCGCGCATGCAGCTCCGCGCACAACGCATTCGTGATGTCGATCCCGAAGCCGGTCAGCGTGCCGTCGGGCTGCTTGTATTCGAGCGGCGGATAGGTGGGATCGACCGCGAGGCGGATCTCCTTGCCCGTCCAGTCTTCCCCCTGCGCGCTCGCCGCGAGCGTCGTTGCCGTCAGCGCCACCGCGAGCGCCGCCATCCACTGTTTCATTGCCCGTCTCCTTTTGTCGTCGTTGAAGGTGAATCGATTCCGCGTGTCCGGCTCACGCGAGGTAGCGCTCCGCGAGCGCGATCCAGTAGCTCGCGCCCGTCGCGAGGCACGCGTCGTTGAAGTCGTAGCCGGGGTGATGCAGTCCGCAGCCGGCCGCGCCGCCGCCGTCTCCGTTGCCGATCGACAGATAGCTGCCCGGGCACGCGTCGAGCATGAACGCGAAATCCTCGCTCGCCGCGATCGGCCGCAGATGCGGGATCAGCGCGTCGTCGCCGCCCCATTCGCGGGCGACGTCCCGCGCGAACGCCGTTTCCGCCGCATGGTTGACGAGCACCGGATAGCCGTAGCGATAGTCGATCTCGGCCGTCGCGCCATAGCTGTCGGCGTGGCCGTGCACGATCGCGCGGATGCGCCGTTCGAGCAGCGCACGCACGTCCGGCGACAGCGCGCGCACGCTGAGTTCGAGATCCGCATGGGGCGGAATCACGTTCGACGCGGTGCCCGCGTGGATCGATCCGGTCGACACGATCGCCAGTTCCTGCGGATTCACGTTGCGCGACACGACCGTCTGCAGCGCCATCACGATCGACGCGCAGACGACCACCGGATCGATCGTCGTGTGCGGCGCCGCGCCGTGGCCGCCACGCCCGGTCACGCGCACGCGCACCTCGTCGGCCGACGCCATCGCGGGCCCGCCGCAGAAGCCGAGCACGCCGGCCGGCAGGCCCGGCACGTTGTGCATCGCGAATACGGCGTCGCACGGGAACCGCGTGAACAGCCCGTCGTCGAGCATCCGCTTCGCGCCGCCGAGCCCTTCCTCGGCCGGCTGGAAAATCAGGTTCAGCGTGCCGGTGAAGCGCCCGCGCTCGGCCAGGCAGCGGGCCGCCGCGAGCAGCATCGCCGTATGGCCGTCGTGGCCGCACGCGTGCATCACGCCGTCGCGCCGGCTCGCATGCGGCAGCCCGGTCGCCTCGCGGATCGGCAGTGCGTCCATGTCGGCGCGCAGCCCGAGCCGCTTCCCCGCGCCGCGCACGAGCGTGCCGACCACGCCGGTGCCGCCTAGACCGCGCGTCACCTGATAACCCCATGTTGTCAGGCAGTCGGCGACGAGCGCGCTCGTCGCGTGTTCCTCGAAACCCAGCTCCGGATGCGCGTGCAGCCGGCGGCGCAGCGCGATCATTTCCGCCTCGATGGTCGCCATTTCGGGCGCTATGCGTGCTCGATCCAACCCCGTTACTCCTCGACAGATACCGCGTGGCGACTGCCGGAATGGCAGATCGTGGGCGAAATCGTAGGCAGCGAAAAAGCCGGCGAACAGTCGCAGTTTCGTTATGATGACAACCTTTCGTTGTCGGTATTCATCCCATCACACGGTCCCGCCCCATGAGCACGATCAAGCTGCATCAGTTGCAGGCGCTCGTCGCGAGCGCCGAAGCCGGGAGCATCCGCGGCGCGGCGCGCACGCTCGGGCTGTCGCAGGCGGCCGTCACGCGCGCGCTGCGCGAGCTGGAAGCCAGCGAACGCCTGCCGTTGCTAGTGCGCGCCCCGGAAGGCATCGGCTTCACCGACTACGGGAAGACCTTGCTCACGCACGCGAAGCTCGTCCTCAAGCAGCTCGAGCATGCGCGGAGCGATCTCGAACGGATGCGCGGCCGCGTCGAGGGGCGGCTGAGCGTCGGCGTCACGCCGTGGCTGACGATGACGTTCCTCGCGGAAACCGTGCTGCAGTTTCGCGAGCGGATGCCCGACGTGCGCCTCGAACTCTACGAAGCGCTGATGGCCGTCGCGCAACCGCTGCTGCGCGACGGCAGCATGGATTTCGCGCTCGGCCACGTGCAGCCCGGCAGCGGCGCGCAGGAGTTCGCGTTCGAGCCGCTGCTGCGCTACGACACGTCGGTGATGGTGCGCGCCGGGCATCCGCGCGAACGCGCGACGTCGGTGCACGACCTGCTCGATTGCGACTGGGTGCTGAATTCGTCGGCCGACGGCCAGGCCGCGCTCATCGACTACCTGTTCACGCGGCACTGCGCGCGGATCGACGAGCGGCGCATCGTGCGCGCGCAATCGGTCGCGATGTTGCAGACGATGCTCGAGCAGGCCGGCATGTGCACGTGGTGCCCGACGATCCTCGCCGCGGTACCGCCGTTCGGCGAGCGGATGCGCGTGCTGCCGCTGAAGGAGACCTTCGAGCCGAGCGAGCTCGGCATCGTCACGCGCCGCAGCAGCACGCTCGGCGATGCGGCGCGGTGCTTCATCGACTGCCTGTTGCACGTGATCCGCCAGCATGCGCGCTCGGCGCGCAAGGAGGATCTCGCGCTGTTCCGCACGCTCACGCTGCTGATCTGACCACGCGCCCGGCACATGGCGGCGCGTCGGGCTCGAATCAGACTCGTCCGATAGGCCCGGCGATACGCGGCTCGTACACTCGGGCGCATGATTTCGCTGATCCAGTCCTCCTTCGATACGGCGCGCGATGCCGTCACGCATGTCGCGCGCCGCCCTTCGTTCCTGCGCAAGCTCGACATCGCGGTGCTCGTGCTCATCGTCGCGAGCGTGCTCGTCGTGATGGCCGACAGCGTGCAGGAACTGCACCAGCAATACGGCCACGCGCTCTACGCGGCCGAATGGGCGTTCACGCTGCTGTTTTCCGCCGAGTACCTGCTGCGCCTCTGCACCGCGAGGAAGCCGGTCGCGTATGCGCGCAGCTTCTTCGGCATCGTCGATCTCGTGTCGGTGCTGCCAACCTATCTCGCGTTCTTCTTTCCCGGCCTGCACGCGCTGATCGACGTGCGGCTGCTGCGTCTGCTGCGCGTGTTCCGCATCCTCGGGCTGTCGATCTATCTCGAGGAAGGGCAGATGCTGATCCGGGCGCTCACGCGCGCGCGGCGCAAGATCTTCGTGTTCATCGGCGGGATGTTCGTGCTCGTCGTGATTCTCGGCACCGTGATCTTTCTGGTCGAAGGGCCGGAGCACGGAATCACGAGCATTCCGGTAGGCGTCTACTGGGCGGCGGTGACGATGAGCACGACCGGCTACGGCGACCTGACACCCGTCACGCCGCTCGGCCGGCTGATCACATCGTGTGCGATCCTGCTCGGCTACGGGATCATCGCGTTTCCAACCGGGATCATGGGCGCGGAACTCGTTGCATCGGCGATGGAGCGCAACAGGGCGAACGCGCGGCCGGCCGACGGCGACGGGTCGTGCTGCCCGCATTGCGGCGGCACGCTCCCCGTGCAAGGTGCGGCGGATACTCATGCGCACGGCCGCGTGCCCGCCAAAGGCCGCGACGCGCGATAGCCGCGGCAAGAATAAGCCCTGTCCTATTTAGCTTCCCACTCCGCTGGTCGACACTGGGCGCATCGAGCGGTTCGGTCGCGATCGCCTGCGGTTTTCATGAAAGTTCGCATAAAGCCGCACGCGAAATGCCCCGCTCGCATCCCGTCATTTCATTGAGGAGTTCACATGATCATTCGCGCCACCCTGGCGACATTCGTCGCCGCCACGCTGACGACCACCGCTTCCGCACAGGTGCTTCAGCAGAAAAACCTGCCGTTGAGTCTCGCCGCCGACATCGCGCAGCAAACGATCCAGGCATGCTCGGCCAGCGGCTACGACGTGACGGTCACGGTGGTCGACCGCAGCGGTATCGAACGCGCGGTGCTGCGCGGCGACAACGCGGGGCTGCATACGGTCGATGCATCGAAGCGCAAGGCCTACACCGCGCTGTCGACGAAAACGCCGACCGCCACGCTGGCCACGAACCTGCAGAAGAACCCGGCCGCCGCGCAGATGACGGCCATCGACGGCTTCCTGGTGCTCGGCGGCGGCGTGCCGATCAAGGCCGGCGACGAAGTGATCGGCGCCGTGGGTGTCGGTGGTGCGCCGGGCGGGCATCTCGACGAAGCGTGTGCGCTGCAGGGGATTGCGCGGGTACAGGCGAAGCTGATGTAACGAACCGGCCGCTCCCTGATGGAGCGGCTTTTTTATCGGGCGCCGACACAAACCGTGAATGCTCCCGCTTCTCACCCCGCCTGCCCGCCCAGCATCTGCACGAACGCGGCCAAGCCCGTCAGCATGATCTGCACGCCCACGCACAGCAGCAGGAACGCGGACACGCGCATCGCGACCTTCGTCCCTTCGCTGCCGAGATAGCGCGCGAGCGTCGTCGCGCGGCTGTAGATCTGCCAGATCGCGAACGCAACGAGCGCCGCGACCGCCACCGACACGACACCCGACACCAGGTAATCGCTCGCCGTATGCGCACGATTGGCATGCAGCGCGATGCCGGCCGCGATCGAGCCGGGGCCGATCGTCAGCGGCACCGTCAGCGGAAAGAACGCGCGCGACATCAGCTTCTGCAGATCGTCGCCATGCATGGCGACGTCGCCGCCGGCCGGGACGTCCGGCGCGTTCAGCATCGACCAGCCGGCCACCGCCACCGCGAAGCCGCCGCCGATCCGCAGCGCCTCCATCGAGATCCCGAAGAAGTTCAGCACCGGCGCGCCGACGAAGAAGATCACGAGCAGCGTGAAGAACACGTTCGTCGCGAGCTGCTTCGACAGGATCGCGCGCTCGGCTTCGGTCAGCGATTGCGTGCGTTCGAGAAACACGAACGCCATGCCGAACGGGTTGATGATGCCGATCAGGCCCGTGAAGCCGAACAGGATTTCAGGAATCAGGCGGTCGAGCTGCATCGCGATCGTGCTCTCCGGTAACGAACGGGAATAAAAAAGCGGCCAGTCGAGAAGACCGGCCGCGAAGAGGAGATATCTCCATGATCCGGCACACGGGGGTATGCCGGGCCGCAGAAACTGAATTGTCGGGAATGTGGACGGGGAAGAAAATCAGCCGTGTCCGATTTTGTCGTCGCAGGTCATCAGCATCGCGATGGCCGACCCCGGACAGACACCCTGAAACTGGCTCGACGCCAACAACGGCTCCGGCACCGCTTCGCGGGCGATACGGACGAAACCCTGCCTGACGAAGTAGTCTTCCGCCGTCGTGGTCAACAGCCCGACCGACTGGACGGCATGCGCGCGGCATTGCGCGAGCAAGCACGTCACCAACAGCCGCCCTACCCCGGCGCGACGCGCGTGTTCGACGACAGCGATCGAGCGAATGAGCGCATGGCGTCCGTGAAATTCGATTCCGCCACACCCCACGATGCCAGATGCTCCATCGGCAACGACAAAATGCGGCAGGTGCACGGCGACGCCGGCGGTCGGCAAACCGCTGGCACGAAGCAGCGCCTCGATCGAGGTCAGATCGGATTCGGTCGCTTGACGAAGAAGTGCCATGGTTCCACTCCCGGTTTGGGGTGACATCAATCCCTGCGCTCAACACGCTCGCACAAGCCCGATGCGCCGCACCGCGGCGTGCCCGATTGCCCCCGCGTTCATTCGATGGCGATGCTAGATACGCGCTTGATTGACGCGTTTCGACAGTTCTTCCGCGCTTTCCTTCCGCTCACTATACCGGTCGACCAGATACGGGCCGACATCACGCGTCAGCAGCGTGAATTTCACGAGTTCTTCCATCACGTCCACGACGCGATCGAAATACGCGGACGGCTTCATCCGCCCCGCCTCGTCGAATTCCATGAACGCCTTGGCCACCGACGACTGGTTCGGGATGGTCAGCATGCGCATCCAGCGCCCGAGCACGCGCATCTGGTTCACCGCGTTGAACGACTGCGAGCCACCGCTCACCTGCATCACCGCAAGCGTCTTGCCCTGCGTCGGCCGGACGGCACCGACCGACAGCGGAATCCAGTCGATCTGCGCTTTCATGATCCCGGTCATCGCGCCGTGCCGCTCCGGCGAACACCACACCATCCCTTCCGACCACATCACGAGCTCGCGCAGCTCGACCACTTTCGGATGACTGTCGGGCGCGTCGTCGGGCAGCGGCAGGCCGCTCGGATTGAACACGCGCACTTCGGCGCCCATCGCCGCGAGCAATCGCGCGGCTTCCTCGATCAGCAAACGGCTGAACGAACGCTCGCGCAGCGAGCCGTACAGCAGCAAGAGCCGCGGCGGATGCGTCGATGGCGCCGCAGGTCGCAGTTGCGCGGGGTCCGGCACACGGAACAGTTCGGCATCGAGTTGCGGCAGGTCGTTCAGGTAGTCAGCCATGGGTAGATGCTCTCGTGATTTCAGGCGCGGCGCTCGTACCAGCCCTTCGACCGGTTGACGATGCGCACGACCAGCAACATCACCGGCACCTCGATCAGCACGCCGACGACGGTGGCCAGCGCTGCGCCGGAATGAAAGCCGAACAGGCTGATCGCGGCCGCGACCGCCAGTTCGAAAAAATTGGATGCGCCGATCAGCGCCGACGGACACGCGATGTCGTGCCTTTCGCCGACCGCGCGATTGAGCCCGTACGCGAGCGCGGAATTGAAGAACACCTGGATCAGGATCGGCACCGCGAGCAGCGCGATCACCAGCGGCTGCTTCAGGATCGCTTCGCCCTGGAACGCGAACAGCAGCACGAGCGTGGCGAGCAGCGCGGCGATCGACCACGAGCCGATCTTCGTCATCGCGGCATCGAACGCCGTCTGACCGTTCGCGAGCAGCCGCTTGCGCAGAATCTGCGCGAGGATCACCGGAATGACGATGTAGAGCACCACCGACGTGAGCAGCGTCGCCCACGGCACCGTGATGGCCGACATCCCCAGCAGCAGGCCGACCAGCGGCGCGAACGCGATCACCATGATGCTGTCGTTCAGCGCGACCTGCGACAGCGTGAACAGCGGATCGCCGCCCGTGAGCCGGCTCCACACGAACACCATCGCCGTGCACGGCGCGGCCGCCAGCAGAATCAGCCCGGCGATATAGCTGTCGAGCTGTTCCGCCGGCAGCAGCGGTGCAAACAGGTGGTGGATGAAGAGCCAGCCGAGAAACGCCATCGAGAACGGCTTGACGAGCCAGTTCACGACGAGCGTGACGCCGATGCCTTTCACATGCCGACGCACCTCGTGCAGCGCGCCGAAGTCCACCTTGACCAGCATCGGGATGATCATCACCCAAATCAGCAGCCCCACCGGCAGATTGACCTGCGCATATGCCATCCGGCCGATCGCCTGAAACAGGCCCGGCAGCGCCTGGCCGAGCGCAATGCCCGCGACGATGCATAACGCGACCCAAACGGTCAGATAGCGTTCGAAGAAATTGATGGCGGGTTTCGCGACCGCCGTACCGGGCGGCGTGATGTTGGACGTATTCATCGGACGAGGGTCGGTCTTGTAATCGTGGGCGGCTGCGCGTTTCGGCACATCGCAGCGCGCGATCAGTGTTGCGCAATCTCGATCAGCGCGGCCCGGAGTGCATCGTCGCTCATGCGATCGAGCGGCAGCGCCAGCAACTGCAGCATCCGGTAGCCGATCGCTTGCCGTGTCAGTTCGAAGGCGAGACGCTTGCCTTCGTCGCCGCCCGTCGCGTTCGACGGATCGGCGTAGCCCCAATGCACGCTGACCGGGCTGCCGGGCCAGTACGGGCACGTCTCGGCGGCCGCGCTGTCGCACACCGTGATGACGACGCGCATTTCCGGCGCACCGCCGCCGACGAATTCGTCCCAGCTTTTGCTGCGATAGCCGCTGACGTCGACGCCGGCATGCGTCAGCGCTTCCAGCGCGAACGGATTCAGCCAGCCGCTCGGCGCGCTGCCGGCGCTGTAGGCCCGCACATCCTTGCCGAGCTTCGCGGCCCAGTGATTGAGCATGCCTTCCGACAGGACGCTGCGCGCCGAGTTGTGGGTGCAGAGGATCAGGACGTTCGTGGTCATGGGCGGGGCGCGCGAAGGCGCGTCAGGATTGACGGGGGCGGTCGATCTTTCCGGAAGGCGAACAGACGGACACCGGCGAGCACGGATTGCCGCCGCAGCAGTTCTCCGTGAGATAGCCGAGCAGCCCGTTCATCGTGTCGAAGTTCGCGCCATAGAACACGAAGCGGCCTTCCTGACGGCTCGTCACGAGTTGCGCGTGCGCGAGCTCTTTCAGATGAAAGGACAGCGACGACGGCGGCACGTCGAGCAGCGTGGCGATCTGGCCGGCCGGCATGCCTTGCGGCCCGGCCTGCACGAGCGCGCGGAAAACCGCGAGGCGGGATTCATGCGCGAGCGCCGCGAGGGCGGCAATGGTTTCGTTCGTTTCCATATTTCGATAATAATCGAAATATGGAAATCAGGGAAGCGACGCCGATGCATGGCGTCGCGGGGGTAGCCCCGTCCGTCGGGACCGGGCGGGGCGCGTAACGCCCGCCAATCAGTGCGGGATCAAGCGCGTATGGCTTGGCAGCTCGACCGACAGATCGGTGCCGCCCGCGGCCGGTCGCGACGTATCGCGCGTCGCAGCGAGCCATTGCGTGAACTCGGCGGCCGTCATGCCGACGGCGTGGGCCGAACTCGATACCGGCGTGGCCGGCAGCGTATCGGCCGCGCGGGCCGCCTGCTGCGAATGCGGCGTCGCACCGCGTGCCGCAGTCGCCGCGTGTTGCGCGGCAGGCGCGTTCGCGCCCGCCTGACGCGCAGCCTTGCCGCGCGCCGCCGCAGCAGACTTCGCCGCCGGCCGCGCCGCGGCCACCGCAACCGGCTTGCTCGTCGACGATCCACGATCGGCACGCGGCGCCGCGGCTTCCGCGACGACGGCATCCGACGCAACCGCCATCGCCACCGCCACCGGCTCACTCGCCGCCCCGCTACCGGCGACACGCAACGCACGCGCTTCCGCGGACGCGGTTTCCGCTACCACCGTCGCGGCGGCCTTCATCTGCGCATCCGTCGGCGCCGCCCGATCCGCCCGCACGATCGCGACTTCCGCCGCGTGGCCCGTCGCCCGCGCGACTTCCGTCGCCGCGACGGCCGCTGTCGGCGCGGCCGCGATCGCCGCCGAATAAACCGCGTCGTGCTCGGCCGCGTGCTGACGCTCGTCGACCAGATGCGTCGCGAGGATGCACGTCGCGCCGAACAGCGCGCACGCCATCAGCGTGAGCCGCCAGCGGCGGCGCAACGGATGCGGACGCACCCACGCGCGGTTGTCGGAGCCGAAGTCGGCTGCGCGCACGACCTTGACGGGCCGCGCGGCCCGGGCGACGTTGCCGCCGTCCGCCCCGGGTGTCGGGACGCGCGGCGCGCCGTGGATATCGAACACGTGTTGCCGCGCCCGCCGGCTCGCCACGAACGGCCGGCGTCGCCGGCCGTACGGCGGCGGCACATCCGAGAACGGATGCGCGAGCGGAATCGCGTAATGCCCGGTGATGTCCTGCATGCTCATGATGTCGACGACGCATTGCGCGACATCCGCCGCGGCAATCCGTGCTCCCGTAGTTGAACGAATGGCTTCGAGTATCGCCGTCGCCCCGGTTCCGGTAAATCGGACTGCGTCACCTTCGGTCCGATACGGCGGTCAGCCTGGTCCTACCCGTGCCCGGGGCGGTCGAACGGACGGCGCCTCCCCGCGCGAGCCCGGCGTCGAACCCGCGCGCCCTCGCACCGTCCGTCGACCGTTCAACTGCCGCGATACGTCGACACGTACCACGGCGAACACAGCAGCGGCACGTGATGGTGCTGCGCCGGGTCGGTCACCGTGAAGCGCACCGGCACGACGTCCAGCAACGCATCCGCCTCCCTGAAGTACTCGCCGAGATGAAACCGCAGCTCGAAGTCGCCGCAGCGCGCGAGGTCGCCGTCGAGCATCGGCGCGTCGTTGCGGCCGTCCGCGTTGCTGGCCGCCCGCGCGACGAGCAGCGGCGGCGTCTCGCCCATGTCGTACAGCTCGATGCGCACGCCGACCAACGGCTGGCCGCTCGCGATATCGAGCACGTGCGTGCTGATGCCTGTCATGTCGTGTCCTTTCGCGAAAAGCGTGATCGCGTGCATCCCGTGCGTCACGTGCCGCGATACACCGTATAGCTCCACGGTCCGAACTGCACCGGAAGATGCAGCCGTTCGTCGTCGCGCGCGATCCGGAACCGAATCGGCACGACCGTGAGGAACGGCGACTGCACGCCGCGGGCGCGGAAGTACTCGCCGACGTGCAACATCAACGTGTACGTCCCCGCGCGATACGCGTCGCCGGCCAGCAGCGGTGCGCCGGTGCCGCCGCGCGCATCGACGGTGGCGGTGCGCATCGGCATGTCGTGCCCGCCGTCGACGCGCGACAGCTCGATGCGCATCCCTTCGGCCGCGACGCCGTGCAGCATGTCGACGATCCGCACCGTCAGGTCGGGCGACGCAGCGCGCCGCACACCGGGCGCATGGCCCGGCACCGGCTGCGCGTCGGCCGCCCACGCGGGCACCGCAGGCACCGCGGCCAGCGCGGCCGTCGCCAGCACGAGCCTGCGCCGCCCTGAATCGATTACGTCCTTCATGCGCTCAGCCTCCTCGCGCGGGGCCACCGACGGCTTGCCCGCTCGTCGATTCATCAGAACCGGCCGCGCAGGCCGATGAACACTTCGTTCGACGACAGCTTCGACTTCAACTGTTCGTCGCGCGCGTTGATGCGGTTCGCGAACGTGTTGAAGCCGGTCTCGACGTTGCCCATGTCGACATAGCGATACCCGAGGTCGATCGAGAAGCGCTTGTTGATCGCGTAGCTGACGCCCGCGCCGGCCGAGTACGCGAGGTTGGTCTGGGTCTTCGACGCGAAGCGGCGCGTATCGTTGGTCTGCCAGCCGTCGGCCGACACGATCGCGACACCGATGCCGAGCGTGCCGTACACGGAGAAACCTCGGCCGAGATCGAAGTCCTTGTAGCCGTTCAGCATCAGGCGCTGCGCCGATACGTGGAATTCGTTCGCGTTCGCGTCGAACGGCGCCCAGTAGCTAGTGAAGTTGTTGGTGCGCTTGAACACGTATTCGCCTTCCGCGCGCCAGCCGTTGCCGAATTGGTAGCCGAGACCGAGCGAGCCGGTGACGTTCGAACCGGTCTCGGGGCCGCCGACGCGGCTCGCGACGCGCGGGCTCGTCAGCTCCATGTTCACCGCGTTGTCGAACGCGCCGATGACGCGGCCCGTCGCGTAGTAGCCGGCGTCGCCCGCATCGGCGGTCTTCTTCGTCTCCGGTGCGGCGACGGTATCGGCGAAAGCGGCGCCCGAGAACAGCAGGGCGAGCGTGGACGGCAGGGCAAAGCGCTTGATCATGATGAATCGAATCCTTGACGATGAATGACGAGTCGGAGAAGCCGTCATCGTAGGAATCGCGCCGCGATCGTTGAACCCGTTCGGCTACGGGTGGCACCTCCGTAGCGCTACGGAGGCGAGCCGCCCGCGAGCGCCGCGTAATCGCGCACGAGCTCGACCAGCGACGCGGCCTGCAGCTTGTCGAACACGTTCGCGCGATACGTCTCGACGGTGCGCGGCGACAGCCCGAGCGCGCGGGCGATCTCCTTGTTGCTGCCGCCGCGCACGATCCCGTCCAGCACCTCCCGCTCGCGCGCGCTGAGCGTCGCGAGGCGGGCCGTACGGGTCTGGTCGGCGTCGTCCTGGCCGCGTTGTGCGGCCTGCCGGCGCAGCGCCTGCTGCACCGTGTCGATCAGCTCGTCGTCGTCCACCGGCTTGCGCAGGAAATCGAGCGCGCCGCGCTTGAACGCGCGCCGGCAGGCGTCGACGTTGCCGTGGCCCGTCATCACGATCACCGGCAGGTCGCGCCGCGCGCGTAGTTCGTCGAGCGCATCGAGGCCGCTCATGCCGGGCATCCGGATGTCGAGCAGCACGCAGCCGAGCGCCACGTCGTCGGCGTCGGCGAGGAAGGCCGACGCGTCCGGATAGCGGCGCGTCGGCACGCCGACCGTGCGCAGCAGCAACGCGAGACCGTCGCGCACGGCTTCGTCGTCGTCGACGATCGCGACGACGGACGCGTCGCGCGTTGCTGCGGGTCGAAGCGAATCGTTCATGCGACCTCCCCGGCCAGCGGCAGCAGCAACGTGGCCTCGACGCCGCCCGACGGCAGATTGCGCACCGTGAGCGTGCCGTCCTGGCGCTGCGCGAGCGTGTCGCACAGCGGCAGCCCGAGGCCAAGCCCGCGCGAGCGCGTCGTGAAAAACGGTTCGAACAGGCGCGGCAGCGCGTCTTCCGGCACGCCGGGGCCGTTGTCGGTCACGCTGAAGCGGTAGTGCTTGCCGACGTGCGCGCCGCTGACGCGAATCTCGCCGCGCGACGTGCCGGCCAGCGCATCGCGTGCGTTCTGGATCAGGTTGTGCAGGATCTGCTCGACCGCGATCGGCTCCGCGAACGGACGCGCGCGCGCCGCCGCGTTGTGCCAGCCGAGCGCGATCTGCTCGCGCGCGCAGTCGTCGCGATACAGGAACAACAGCGTCTGCATGATCGCATCGGGATCGAGCGCGCGGCGCTCGCCGCCATGCGCGGTCGTCACGGCTTCGCGCATGCGCTCCAGGATCGCCGCCGCGCGTTTGGCCTGCGCGACGCTCGTCTGCAGCGCGCGGCGCACGCTGTCGCGCTCGGCCGGTTGATCGAGCAGGCGCTCGGCCGCCCGCGTGTGGCTGACGATCGCGGTCAGCGGCTGGTTCAGCTCGTGCGCGAGGCCGGCTGCCATTTCGCCGAAGGTGTCGAGGCGGCCGAAGGTGTCGAGGCGCGCCCGCGCATCCTCGCGCCGCCGCGCCTCGCGCAGCCGCCATGCGCCGAGCGCGCCCGCCGCGAGCAGCGCCGCCACCGCGTTCCACAACGCGATCGGCAGCCACGGCAGATCGGCGGCCGTCAGCGTGCGCGTGGTGCGCAGCACGAACGCCTGCGGCTGCGCGGGCAGGTGTTTCTCGAGATGCATCGTCCACAACGGTGTCGCGTTGCCGCTCACGCGCTGCAGCAGATCGACGCGGCGGTCGCGCAATTCGAGCGCCGCCGACGAAATCGCCGTCGACCAGTCGCCCGGCTGCAACATCCGACGCGGATCGACGCGCACGGCCCAGCCGGTCCCCGCGATGAGCCAGTACGCGGCGGGCCCGTCGAACGCGAGCGTGAACGGCTTGCCGGGCCGCTGCTGCGGCAGCGCGTCGGGCACCGGCCCGCCGTCGGTCTGCCAGCCCGCACCCGGCCGCCAGTAAGCGAGCCCGTCGAGCTGCGGCATCCGCTCGCGCAGGTTGTCGAGCATGTGCGCGGGCGGCGCGGCCAGCGACGACGCGCCGAGCGTCGCGAGAATCGCCTCGTGCTGCGCGGCCTTCTGCGCGAGCAGGCGGATCGTGATGCTCGAATCCTGGAAGAAGCGGTCGTACGCGTCGGACACGGCGCGCGAGATGACGAACGCGGTGCCGGCGAGGCTCAGCGCGAGCCACGCGGCCAGCGCGGCGATTCGGAAAGACGGTTTCATGTTCGATGGCAAGCCGGAAAGCGCGCCGGTGTGCAACACGCAACGATTGCCGCACCCGGCGCCGGGTTGCCGTCATTGTCGGCAAATCGACCCGGCGCGTGGTCCGAATCCGGTTATGCCGGCTGTCAGCCCAGTCCTAAACCACTGCGGCACGGATCGCACGGCGCGAATTTCAGACTGGGCTGATGTTCTTCACGCACCGGACGCACCACAATCGGCTTGCTTGTTCTCCGTGGCCTCCTGGAGTACAGGCTCCATAGTCGATATTTTCCCGCCCTCCCCGGCGGGACTTTTTTGGACGGCGTCACGCCGCTACCTGCCCGGAACCTGTCCGGCCATGATCGCGCTCTCCTCTCCTCATTCGCGCACGCCCGGTGCGATCGCATCGTGACCGACGCCCCTTCCACCGCCGTCGCGATCCTGACGATCGACCATCCGAGCCGCGGCACGTTCGACGATCGGCTGCGTCGCGCCGGTTACGGCTACGACCGCCTGCGCATCGACGACATCCTGCGCCGCGCCGGCTACCGGCCGTCGCGCTTCGAGTACCTGCCCGACCTGCTCGCGAGTTGCGACACGCGCGCGTTCGATCTTTTCATCGTCCAGTGCGAAACGGCCTGCCGCCGCACGACGGACGCGATCCGTGCGCTGCGCGCGCGGTTTGCCGGCACCGTGGCGATCGTGTCGATCAGCCAGCGCGACGCCGAGCTCGCGCGCTCCGCGTGTTTCGTCGCCGGCGCGAACGAGCACCATCCGTACACCGTGGCGCCGGACACGTTGATCGCCAGCATCGCGACCTGGCTGCGCTGGTCGCATCATCGTGCGACCCATCATCGCCACTGGCGCATCGGCGCGTTCGAATTCGACACGGCCACGCGCAGCGTGAACGTCGCGGGCCGCGAGCACGTGCTGACCGAGAAGCACTTCCAGATCGCGACCGCGTTCTTCCTGAACATGGGCCGCGCACTCGACCGCGCGCATGTGAGCCAGCTCGTGTGGGGCTCGCTCGTCGCGGCGTCCAGCCGGCGGCTCGACACGCACGTCGCGTATCTGCGCGATCGGCTCGAACTCGACGGCCGGCACGGCGTGAAGATGATGACGATGTACGGATTCGGCTATCGGCTCGTCACGTGCGAGCCGGATGCGGAGCCCGCGCAGGAAGACGCGGCGCGGCAATAGCCGGCGGCGCATCGGGAATCCTGCGGGCTCGCGGTCGCCGGTCGCGCGCCTGCGCCGCACGTGCGTCGCCCGGTCGACTCGCCGCCCCCCGCAACCCTGACAGGCCCCATTGCGCGCTGATCGGACTCCATTATCATGGGGGCACCCTGGCCGACCGCCCCGCTCCCGATGGACCACCGCGCCGCACCCGATCCCGCCCGCTCCGCCGTCGCGCCCGCGCCTGCCGCGCCCACCCGCGTCGGCCGCCGCCAGCGCGCGCTGCTCTATGCCGGCGGCGCGGCCGTGACGGTCGCGATCCTGCTCGCGAGCGGCCTGATGCTGTACACGATGGCGCGCGAGGCGATCCAGGCGCGCTATACGACCTTCGCGGTCCGCCAGTTCCTCGTCCAGATCGAATTCAAGATGCGCACGACGGGCATGGATACGCTCGTCACGCACGACGAAGCCGTGTGGAATTCCCGTGCGACCGATCCGGCGCGCGTCGCCGCGCTCGCGGCCGGCCATGGCCGATTGATCATCCAGGGCAGCCCGACTTTCCCGCCGACGCTCGTGCTGGCCGACCTGTCGCCCGCGCACCCGGCCGACAGCTACGCGCACGACCTGGCGATGGCGAGCGACATGAGCTATCGCGTCGGCGCGTACGTCGCGAAGCACGACGCCGATCGCTCGATCGCGGGCTACGTGTATCGCCCCGACCGCAGCTTTGCGGTCGTCATCCCCGAACCGGTGCCGCCCGATCCGCTCACCGCGTCGCCCGCCACCGATGCGGCCACGCTGGTCGACAAAGTCGCCGCCGGCATCGCGACGCCGCCGCCCGGGCAATACGAATGGCATCCGCCCATCTACGATCCGGTACAGCGACGCGACGTGTTCCGGATCGCCGGCGCCGTCTACGACATGCAGGTGCCACGCGCGGTGTTCCTGTCGACGGTGCCGGTCGACGTGCTGCGCGCCCGCCTCGCGACGGGCGACACGGCCGATTCGGCGATCATCGTCGACGCGCACGGACGCACGCTGCTGCGCGCCGGCACCGCGGCCGACGACGATGCCACCCGCGCGGCCGTCGAGCGGCTCGGCGCGCATACGCGCGAAGCCGTCCGCCGCGGCGGGCCGCGCACCGCGTTCGGCGACGGGCTGTTCTCGCTGAGCCAGCCGATCGCCGAAACCGACTGGACGCTCGTGCAGGCGTTCACGCTGCGCTCGCTGCTCGCGACGATCGGCCTGCGCGCGGGCTGGTACGTCGCGATCATGTTCGCGGTGATCGCGCTCGTGTGGTGGCTGCTGGTGCGTTTCGACCGCCGCGTGCTGAAACCCGACGACGCGCGCACGCGGCGCGTGATCGACAGCGAGAACCTGAACCGGACGATCGTCGAGGCGGCGCCGTCCGGCATCGCGCTGCTGTCGCTCGCCGACGGCGCGGTACTGCTGCAAAACGACACGATGCGCGACTACGATGCGCGCCGCGCGGGCGAGCCGTCGTTGCCGGCGCGGCTGCTCGAACGCTTCGACCGTTCGCCAGCCGCCGCCGCGTGGCAACCCGATCTTCACGTGACGCTGCCCACCGCCAGCGGCGAAGCGGTCGACCTGCTCGTCAACCTCGTGCGCACGCGCTTTCACGACATGGACGTCGTGCTGTGCAACTTCTCCGACATCACGTCGCAGAAGAACATCGAGCGCCGGCTCGACGAAGCGGCGCGCGCCGCCGACGCCGCGAACGACGCGAAATCCGCGTTCCTCGCGACGATGAGCCACGAGATCCGCACGCCGCTGAACGCGATCCTCGGCAATCTCGAACTGATCGGCCGCGAGCCGCTCGCCGAGTCGCAGCGCGAACGGCTGCAGACGGTCGAAGGCGCGTCGTCGGTGCTGCTCGACCTGATCAACGACATCCTCGACCTGTCGAAGATCGAGGCCGGCCAGATGACGATCGAGGCGATTCCGTTCGATCTCGCGGAGACGATCCGGCAGACCGGCGCGATGTTCGAACCGCTCGCCGCAGCGAAGGGCTTGCAGTTCGACGTGTTCGTCGACGATGCGCTGGCGTCGCGCTATCTCGGCGACCCGACGCGCATCCGGCAGATCGCCGCGAACCTGCTCGGCAACGCGATCAAGTTCACCAATCACGGCGAAGTGACGCTCGAGGTGTATCTGCGCGACGACACGAACCCCGATTCGCCGATCGCGATCGGCGTCAGCGATACCGGGATCGGGATGACCGACGCGCAGCGCGCGGCGCTGTTCCGCCCGTTCACGCAGGCCGATACGTCGATCACGCGCCGTTACGGCGGCACGGGCCTCGGACTCGCGCTGACGAAGCAACTCACGCAGATGATGCACGGTGCGGTCGAAGTGAAGAGCGCGCCTGGCAAGGGCAGCACGTTCGTCGTCACGTTGCCGATGCGGGCGGCGAGCGACGCGCAGGTGGCCGAGCACGACGCGGCGCTCGCCGACGATGGCGCGCTGCCCAGCGTGAGCGCGCGCGTGCTGGTGGTCGACGATCATCCGGTGAACCGCACGCTGTTGCAGGGGCAGCTCGTCACGCTCGGCTATGCGGCGGATGCGGCCGAGGAAGGCGCGTCGGCGCTGCGGCGCTGTGCCGATACGCGCTACGACCTCGTGATGACCGACCTGAACATGCCCGGCATGGACGGCTATACGCTCGCACGCGTGCTGCGTGCGCAGTATCCGGAGCTGCCGATCGTCGCCGTCACCGCGCATGCGAGCGCGACCGAGCATGCGCGGTGCGCGGAAGCGGGGATCGTGTCGGTGCTCGTGAAGCCCGTGCTGCTCGACACGATCGATCGCACCGTGCGGCGGTATGCGCATGCGGCCGCCGCGCAGGCGCCGGCCCGGCGCGCGCTCGTCGATCTCGCGGAAGGGCCGTTGCCGCCGGACGTGCACAAGCTGCTGGAAACGAGCCTCGCGCAATCGCTGGCGGGGATTCGCAATGCGAAAGCGCGCGATGACGTGGCCGCGTTGCGGCACGAACTCCATTCGCTGCGCGGGGCGTTTGCGACGATTCACGAACATGACGTGGCCGATGCGGTCGGCGTGTTGCAGGCGGCCATTCATGGTGGCGACTTGAGCGCTTTCGACGCGCAGTTGGCGCATGTGGAACGTCTTGCGCGTGAAGCGCTTCAACGGCGCGCGACGCACACACCGTCTGGCTGAACACGGCGCGACCGGCGCTCGCCGGTCGGTCTTTTTCTCTCTCCCTGTCTGACGTTCGGACCACGCCGGCGAGGGCATCGCACGCCTGTAGGACTGGGCCTACAAAGACGCTATCTCGAATCAGCCAAGGACGACTGATTAGGACGAGGCCGATCCCTACTATCGGTTTGTGAACTGACAAACTGAAAGGAGTAGGGATATGAACAAGGTCTATCGCAGCGTTTGGAACGCCGTGACCAGCACGTGGACGGCCGCAGCCGAAACGGCGAAGTCGCATTCGAAGGGTTCGTCGCGCGCGGCGCGGCAGGCGGTGATCGCGCTTGCGCTGGGGAGCGCGTCGATCGGCGGCGCGGCCGCAGCGGAAGTCTGTACGACGGCGGACGGCGCAAGCGGTCAACTGAACGCCGCGGGTGAATGCCGAATCGGCGACGCAGGTTCGATCGGCATGGTGACTTCGACCGACGACACCAGTACCGTAGCCGCCAACAGCAACGGAGCAATCGGCGTAATGGCCACGGCCGGCCAACTCGACACCGACATTCAGTTCGGCGCGATGAGCACAGGTGGCTCTATTGGCGCAAGCGCCGGTGGACTCAACTCTTTGGCGATCGGCCGCAATTCGAACAGTTCCGGCACGAACGCCGTCGCACTGGGCTTTAATGGCCGCGCCACCTCCGACAGCACGACAGCAGTCGGCGTCGGCGCGATTGCTACGCAGAGCCACGCAACGGCTTTCGGCTCTTTAGCAAGTGCTACAGGTGCGAATTCGATCGCAATCGGCGTGACCTCAACTTCGGCCGGAACGGGGTCCATTGCAATTGGGGAGGCTGCCGCCGTCGTCAGTGGTACGGACAACTCGATCGCGTTTGGTGTGAATGCGCGAACGACGAACTCGAGTGCAACCGCGATCGGTGCCGACTCCTCCGCAGCGGCAGGCTACTCCGTTGCACTGGGCCGATCGGCCATTGCGAATAACTCGAGCTCGCTTTCGATCGGCTCCAACTCCACGGCCAGCGCCGACTACAGCGTGGCGCTCGGCGGCGCGACCGCCAGCGGCCGCGGTGCAATCGTCACGGGTGCTCGCTCTGTTGCGATCGGCACGCTCACCAGTGCCTCGGCGACGGACGCCGTCGCACTCGGCTATGGCTCGGTCGCAGATCGCGCGAACTCCGTTTCGGTCGGCGCCGGCGTCGCAAACGCCGACGGCCGAACCTTTACGCGCCAGATTGTCAACGTCGCGGCCGGTACGGAAGACAACGACGCGGTGAACGTCGGCCAGATGAACACCGGTCTGTCGACCACGAACGCTTCGATTGCTGCGACGAACTCGGCATTGTCGACGACCAATGCATCGCTTTCGACGACTAACGCAACCCTCTCGACGACCAACTCGTCGCTGTCCACCACCAATGCCACGCTGTCGACGGCCAATTCGCAGATCGCTTCGCTCCAGGGCGACATGACGGCCGCAAAGACCGGCATCTCGACGAACACGTCCGACATCACGAAGCTCGGCGACAAGCTGAGCGAACTGTCGAGCGGCACGATCGGCCTCGTTCAGCAGGCCACCAAGAGCGACAACATCACCGTCGGTGCGGAAACCGGCGGCCGCGTCGTGGACTTCACCGGCATGGACGGCACCCGCACGCTCACCGGCGTCATGGCAGGCGACGTGTCGGCGGCCAGCACCGAAGCCGTGAACGGTGCACAACTGCACGGTGTATCGGAAAGCGTCGCGTCCGCTATCGGCGGTAGTTCGATCGTCAACCCGGACGGGTCGATCTCCGCACCGGTCTTCACCGTCGGCGACGGCAGCGGCGGCACCAAGATCGTCAACTCGGTCGGTGACGTCGTCACCAACCTCGACAACCGTACGACGACCAACGAAGGCGATATCAAGAAGCTCGCTGACGATATCGGCAGCGGCACGCTCGGCCTCGTCCAGCAAGCCGCCAAGGATGACAACATCACCGTCGGCGCGAAAACCGGCGGCCGCGCCGTCGACTTCACCGGCTCGGATGGCACGCGCAAGCTCACGGGCGTCATGGCAGGCGACATCTCGGCGTCCAGCACCGAAGCCGTGAACGGCGCGCAACTGCACGGTGTGTCGGAAAGCGTCGCGTCCGCTATCGGCGGTAGTTCGATCGTCAACCCGGACGGGTCGATCTCCGCACCGGTCTTCACCGTCGGCGACGGCAGCGGCGGCACCAAGATCGTCAACTCGGTCGGTGACGTCGTCACCAACCTCGACGGCCGGACGACGGCCAATGAAGGCGATATCAAGAAGCTCGCTGACGATATCGGCAGCGGCACGCTCGGTCTCGTCCAGCAAGCCGCCAAGGATGACAACATCACCGTCGGCGCGAAAACCGGCGGCCGCGCCGTCGACTTCACCGGCTCGGATGGCACGCGCAAGCTCACGGGCGTCGCGGCAGGCGACGTGTCGGCAGCCAGCAACGAGGCCGTGAACGGTGCGCAGCTGCACGGCGTATCGGAGAGCGTCGCAGCAGCCATCGGCGGTAGTTCGATCGTCAACCCGGACGGTTCGATCTCCGCGCCGGTCTTCACCGTCGGTGACGGCAGCGGCGGCACCAAGATCGTCAACTCGGTCGGTGACGTCGTGACCAATCTCGACGGCCGTACGACGGCCAACGAAGGCGATATCAAGAAGCTCTCGAACGACATCGGCAGCGGTACGGTCGGCCTCGTCCAGCAAGCCGCCAAGGATGACAACATCACCGTCGGCGCGAAAACCGGCGGCCGCGCCGTCGACTTCACCGGCTCGGACGGCACGCGCAAGCTCACGGGCGTCGCGGCGGGCGACGTGTCGGCAACCAGCACCGAAGCCATCAACGGTGCGCAACTGCATGGCGCGTCGGACAGCGTCGCCTCGGCCATCGGCGGCGGTGCAACGGTGAACCCGGACGGTTCGATCTCCGCCCCGTCCTTCACCGTCGGCGACGGCAGCGGCGGCACGAAGATCGTCAACTCGGTCGGCGATGTCGTCACCAACCTCGACGGCCGCATGACGACCAACGAAGGCGGCCTGAAGAAGCTCTCCGAGCAGCTCGAAAACGGCTCGCTCGGCCTGGTCCAGCAAAACCCGGCCGGCACGATCACCGTCGGCGCGCTGGCCGGCGGCACGTCCGTGAACTTCACCGGCGCCGATGGCGCACGCGTGCTGTCCGGCGTCGCCAACGGCGTGGACGACGACGACGTCGTAACCGTGTCGCAGCTCCGCGCGACCGGCCTGATCGACTACACGGGCAAGGAAGTCGGCGCGGTCACCTACGACTCGGGCCTGAATTTCGACACCGTGACGTTCGCCGGCACGTTCGGCACGAAGCTGCAGCGCGTGGCCGCCGGCGAGATCAGCGCGACGAGCATGGACGCCGTCAACGGCAGCCAGTTGTTCGATTTGCAGGAGCAGTTCGCGAAGCAGTACGGCGACCTGAGCGGCCAGCTCGGCGACCTGTCGAGCCGCTTCGGCGACCTGTCCGATCGCCTCGGCGATCTCGAGGCGAACCCCGGCACGGGCGGCCCCGGCACGGGCGACGGCTCGACCGTCGTCGGCGAGGGCGCGGTGGCGTCGGGCGAGAACAGCTCGGCGATCGGCGACAGCGCGCTCGCATCGGGCGAAAACGCATCGGCGGTCGGTCAGGGCGCGATCGCATCGGGCAACAACGGCTCGGCCATCGGCCAGGGCTCGGTTGCATCGGGCGAGAACGGCTCGGCACTCGGTCAAGGCGCGGTCGCGTCGGGCGAAAACGGCACGGCGCTGGGCCAGGGCTCGGCGGCATCGGGCGCGAACGGCACGGCCGTCGGCCAGGGCGCGGTCGCATCGGGCGAGAACAGCACGTCGCTCGGCCAGGGCGCGTCGGCCACCGGCAGCGGCTCGGTCGCGATCGGCCAGGGTTCGGTCGCGACGGAAGCCAACACCGTTTCGTTCGGCGACGGCACGGCAGAAGGCAACCGCCGGCTCGTCAACATCGCGGACGGCATCAACGCGTCCGACGCGGCAACGAAGGGGCAGCTCGACCGTGCGATGGAATCGGTCGACGCACGCTTCAACGACACGAACCGCGCGATCAACGACGTCGCGAAGAACGCGTACGCCGGTATCGCGGCCGCGATGGCGATGCCGAACATGACGCCGTCGCAGCCGGGCAAGACGGTCGTCGCGGTCGGCGCCGCGAACTTCAAGAGCGGCTCGGCGATTGCCGCCGGCGCCACCTATCGGTCGCGCAACGGCAACTGGCTGGTGAACGGCGCGACGTCGATCACGTCGGTCGGCGATGTGGGGGTGCGTGCCCAGGTCGGCTACGAGTTCTGACCGGCGCGCTCCGCGCAAGCGGAGCGTCGACCCGAAGCGGAAGGGCGCGAGCCCTTCCGCTGTTCGGCCGACGGCCAGTGGCGATTCATCCGAGTCACCACCGGCCGTCGGCGCGACGGGATCGCGTCCGGCCAGCCGTTTCGCCGCGACCGATCGCGCCCCGCGCCGGCCCCAATCCGCGTCAACGACGCCGAGCGCGTGCCGTCAGGCACCGCGCAACGCGCGAGAAACCCATGAACAGAACCTTTCCCATTCGCATCGCGATCGCCGACGATCATCCGGCGGTCGTCATCGGCGCCCGCTACGAGCTGTCGGCGACGAACACCGTCGCGGTCGTCGCGACCGCGCACAACTCGACGGAACTGATGGACGCGCTGTCGAACCATCCGTGCGACGTGCTGGTGTCCGACTACGCGATGCCGGGCACCGAATACGGCGACGGCCTCGCGATGTTCACGACCATCCTCAAGCGCTTTCCCGGCTTGAAGATCGTCGTGATGACGATGATGGAAAACGCGGTGGCGCTGCGCGCGCTGATCGATATCGGCATCGCATGCATCGTCAGCAAGTCGGACATGCCCAATCACCTGACGATGGCGATTCACGCGGCCTATACGAACGGCCGCTACCTGTCGCCGTCGATGGACCGGATCCTGCGCAATACGGGCAGCGTCGGCGGCCGGGCGCCCGCGCTGTCGGTGCGCGAGGTCGAGGTGATCCGCCTCTTTTCGTCGGGGCTGTCGGTCAACGAGATCGCCGACAAGCTGAACCGCAGCAAGAAGACGATCAGCACGCAGAAAAGCTCGGCCATGCAGAAGCTCGGCATCGAGCGCGACGTCGACCTGGTGCGCTATGCGATCGCGTGCGGGCTCGTCACCGACTACGGCTACGCGCCGCCCGCGCGCGGCGATGAAGCAGGCGGCTGAAACCGCCGCCGTGACCTGAAACGAAAAACCCCGGCAGCCGCGAGGCGCCGGGGTTTCGGTGCGCCGGTACGATCCGGCGCGTACACCTTCCTGCATGGCCGCCATCCCGCGCGGCCGGCATCGTCGCGCGTGCCGTCAAGCCGGATCGACGCTGCCTTCCTCTTTCGTGTCGCCGCCCCGCCCTTCGCTGGCCGACGCGGCGACGATCCCGTGCTCGATCGCGTAACGCAGCAGGTCGATGTCCTTCTCGATCCCGAGCTTTTCCATCGCGCGCGCCTTCTGCGTGCTGATCGTCTTCTTGCTGCGGCTGAGCTTGTCGGCGATCTCGTTGACGGTGAGGCCCGACGCATAGAGCCGCACGACTTCGAGCTCGCGGTCGCTGAGGTCGCGCTTCTGGTCGGCCGCGCGGGCGCTCGAATGCGACGTGAGCGTGCGCACGACCTTCTCGACCGACGGCGAGAAATACGTGCCGCCCGTCGCGGCCGCGTGAATCGCGGGAATCAGGTGATCGATCGTGTCGGACTTGCTGACGATGCACTCGATGCCGAGCCGCGTCAGCGCGCCGATCACGGCCGGGTTGTCGAGCATGGTCAGCACGACCAGCTTCACGGCCGGGTGATTGCGCTGGAGATAGGAGAACAGCGTGATGCCGTCGCCGTGCGCGCTGCCGGGCATCGCATAGTCGGACACCACGACGTCGCACACACCGGCCTCGACGAGCCGGATCAGCTCGGTCGAATTGACGGCCTTGCCGGTCAACTGGATCGTCGGCACCGACGACAGGCCGTGCTCGACGCCGACCAGCATCGCCGGGTGGTCGTCGGCCAGTACCACGCGTATCAGATAGCTTCCCATAGTCGTCCAGATGTGCGCGGCAATCGTCGCGGCCGGCTCGCCGCCTGGCGGGCGGCGACGGCGCGCATCGCGGCGTCGTGGATCGTAATTGGGCGCTATCTTCGCATGAAACCGGGGCGGCAACCATGGATCGCGCGGCGGGCCGCAGCCCGGGCCGGGCGCCGGCACGAAAAAAGCCGCCGGCGCATCGAGCGCCGGCGGCTTCGAACTTCTTCCGGGGACAGCAGGCCGGCATCAGCCGGTCATGCCGCCCCAGCCTTACTGCGCGTCGATCCGGACCTCGACGCGGCGGTTCTGCGCGCGGCCTTCGGCCGTCGCGTTGGACGCGACCGGCTCGGCGGCACCCTGGCCCTGCGACACGAACGACTGCGCCTTCAGGCCGTTGGCGCTCAGGTAGTTCATCGCGTTGCGCGCGCGCGAAGCCGACAGCGCGAGGTTGTGCGTCGCGCTGCCCGTCGAATCGGTGAAGCCGGTGACCGTCACGCGACGGAATTCGACGCCGCGATTGACCTCGATGAACCGGTCGAGATTGCTGCGCGCCTGCGGCGTCAACACCGCGCTGTCGAGCGCGAAATTCGCATCGCCCTGCAGCAGCACCTGGCGCTGCGGGACCGGCGCGGGCCGCGGCTGCGGCTGCGGTTGTGCGACCGGCGCCGCCACCGGGGCCGGCTGCGGCTTGCCGCACATGAACGTGATTTCGCGCGGGTCCTTCATCGGCGCACGGCTGTACACGCGGTCGATCATCTCGAGCGGCGTGAAGCCCTTGCCCTGGCAGAATTCTTCCGCCGCGCGGGCACACGCGTTCGCGCTGCCCAGCAGCCCGTCGCAGCTCACGCGGAACACGTTGTCCGGCTTGCCGGGAATCGACACCGCACGGATGTCGTAAGTGACGCCCGATTGCGTCGTGCACGCACCGAGCGCCATTGCGATCGCGCCGATCGACGCGGCGCGCAACAACAAGGTTTTCATGGTCATGATGAAACGCCCGCCACGAAGGCGGGCGCGTAAAAAAGTTGAATGAGGGAAGTCGGGGCGGGCGGGGCAAGCTGCTGCCCCGCCCGGCGCGTTACCACTGATACGAAGCGCCCACGCCGACCGTATTGCCGCCGCTCGACATACCTACGCCGGCCTTCATCTTCAGGTTCTGCGTGATGCGGGCTTCGCCGCCGAACGCCACCGCCTGATAGCCCTTGTAGGTCGCGCCGCCGATACCGAACGAAATCGTCTTGCCCGGATCGACGCCCGGAATCATCGTCAGCGCGGTGGCCGCGGCGATACCCGAGTACGCGTTACGCGACAGGTCGTTGACCTGGCCCTGCATGCCGCCCATGGCCCGGTCGAGCTGACCCTTCGTCGCGACGTCGGTCGCGTTCACACCATCCGACACGTTCGAGATCGTGCGGGTCCGGTCGATCGAGCCGACCGACACGGTGTCGTCGCTGTACGCGGTCGAACCGGCACCCAGCGCGACCGAGTTCGAACCCGACGCGTTCGCGCCCGAGCCGATCGCGACCGACTGGTTGCCCGATGCGTTCGAGCCGCTGCCGATCGACGTGGCGCCTTCGGCCGCGCTCTTCGCGCCGGAGCCGATCGCGACGCCGTTGCTCTGCGACGCACCCGCGTTCGAACCGATCACCGTGGCGTTGTTCGCGCCCGTGCCGATCGTCGCGCCCGAACCGGCGGCCGTGTTGCCCGTACCCGCGCCTGCGTTGGCCGGCGTCGTGCTGCCCGTGCCCACATCGGTGCCGGCGAAGTAGTCGTTACCCGAACCACCGTTGCCCGGACCACCGCTGCCCGGCGGCCGCTGCTCGAGATCGCCGACACGATCGTCGAGACCGCCGATACGGTCGCTCAGCTCGCTCAACTGGCCGAAGTTCACCGCGTCGTACTGGCTCGCGCCGTCCGCCACGTTCGTCAGTCGCACCGGCGCCGCGCCCGTGCCGCCCAGCGTCACCGAACCGTAGTTCGGCGTGCCGTCGCGGTTCAGGTCGTAACGCACCGCGAGCGAATCGGTCGCGCCGTACTGCGCTGCCGCCTGCACGGCTTCGGCCACGGTCTTGTACTTGCTGCCGTTCACCTCGATCGACGTATCCGCGAGCTTGCCGTCGGCATCGACCGTCGTCCCGCCGCCGATCACGTCCGCCACGCTCTGCGCGGTGCCGTGCAGCTGCGAACCGTTGACCGCGTCGACGCTCGTCGCGCTCACCGCGCCCGCCGCCACGCCGGTCAGCACGCGGTTGCCCGCCGTGCCCGCGAAGTTCACGGTCGTGCCGTCCGTGTCCTTCGCGACCGTGATGTCGCGCGTCGTATCGTCCTGCTGAACCAGGCCGATCGAACCGTGGACGAGGCTGTTCGAGATGTTCTCGATCGCATCGCCGACGTTGTCGAACGTCTTGTCGCTGACCTTATACGACGGGTTCGTCACGTTGCCGTCCGCGTCGACGCTCGCGCCGCCGCCGAGCGACTTCGCGACGCTCTGCGACACGCCGTGCAGCTGCGCGCCGTTGATCGCGTCCGTGCTGGTGGCCGATACCGCGCCCGCCTTCACGTTCGAGATCGTCGTGCCGTTCGCGCCGGCCAGCGTGACCTGGTCGAAGTTCGCCGAGCCGTCGGCATTCTTGCCGTACGTCACCGCGAGCGAAGCCAGACCCGCACCCGGGTTGGTCGGATCGACCGGCGCCACCAGGCCTGCGTCCTGCAGCTGACCCAGGTTGATCGCGTCGTGACGGTCCGTACCGTCGGCAACGTTCTTCAGTGCAACCGGAGCCGTCGCGCCCGCGCCGCCCAGCGTCACCGAACCCATGTTCGGCGTGCCGTCCGCATTACGGTCGTACGTCACCGCCGCGATCGACTGACCCGTGACCGGATCGACCAGACCCGATTCGGCAAGCTGCTTGTTGATCACGGTGATGTTTTCCGTGTTCGTCACCGTACGGCCATCGAGGTTCGACAGCGCATCGCCCACGTTGTTGTACGCGACCGACTTCGACGCATCGGCCGGATCGGCCAGCGAGTACGTCGGGTTCGTCACCTTGCCGTCCGCGCCCACCGTCGAGCCGCCGCCCAGCGAATCGGCGACGCTCTGCGCGGTGCCGTGCAGCTGCGCACCGTTGATCGCGTCCGTGCTGGTGGCCGTGACCGCGCCCGCCTTCACGTTCGTCAGCGTCGTGCCGTCCGTGCCCTTCAGCGTGACCACGTCCTGCGTCGCGCTGTCGTATGCCACGGCGAGCGACGTCAGCCCCTTGCCCGGATTCGTCGGATCGACCGGTGCAACCAGGCCCGCGTCCTGCAACTGGCCGAGGTTGATCGCGTCGTTGCGGTCCGTGCCGTCGGCGACGTTCTTCAGTGCGACCGGCGTCGTGGCGCCCGCACCGCCCAGCGTCACGGCATCCTTCGCCGCGCTGTCGTACGTCACCGCCATCGACGTCAGCTTGCCCGAGCCGTCTTCGCCCACCAGGCCGGCGTTCTTCAACTGGCCGAGGTTCAGCGCATCGCCGTCGTCCGTCGCGTCCGCGACGTTCTTCAACTGCGTCGGACCCGTGCCGTTGCCGAGCGTCACCGAACCGTAGTTCGGCGTGCCGTCCGGGTTACGGTCGTACGTCACCGCGGCAATCGACTTGCCCGTCGACGGATCGATCAGGCCCGCGTCCTTCAACTGCGAAACGTTCACCGCGTCCATGTCGGCCACACCGGCCTTCACGTTCGACAGCGTCGTGCCGTCCGTACCCTTCAGCGTGACGACATCCTTCGCCACGCCGTCGTACGCGACGGCCAGCGACGTCAAGCCCGCACCCGGGTTGGACGGATCGACCGGCGCAACCAGGCCCGCGTCCTGCAACTGGCCGACGTTGATCGCGTCGTGACGGTCCGTACCGTCGGCAACGTTCTTCAGTGCCACCGGCGCCGCTGCGCCCGTGCCGCCCAACGTGACCGTGTCCTTCGCTGCACCGTCGTACGTCACTGCCATCGACGTCAGGTTGCCCGCGCCGTCGTCGCCGACCAGACCGGCGTTCTTCAACTGGCCGAGGTTCAACGCATCGCCGTCGTCCTTCGCGTCCGCGACGTTCTTCAGCGCCACAGGCGTGGTTGCGCCCGCGCCGCCCAGCGTCACGCTGTCCTTTGCCGCGCTGTCGTATGTCACTGCCGCAATCGGCTTGCCCGTCGACGGATCGATCAGGCCCGCGTCCTTCAGTTGCGAGACGTTCACCGCGTCCATGTCGGCCACGCCGGCCTTCACGTTCGACAGCGTCGTGCCGTCCACGCCGGCCAGCGTCACCTTGTCGCGTGCCGCGCCGTCGTACGTCACCGCCATCGACGTCAGGTTGCCCGCGCCGTCGTCGCCGACCAGACCGGCGTTCTTCAACTGGCCGAGGTTCAGCGCGTCGCCGTCGTCCTTTGCGTCCGCGACGTTCTTCAGCGCCACAGGCGTCGGTGCGCCCGCACCACCCAGCGTCACGGTGTCCTTCGCCGCGCTGTCGTACGCCACGGCCAGCGGATTGCCACCGCTGTTCTTGTCGAGCGCGCCGAGGGCATCACCCACGTTGTGGTAATCCTGGCCGCCGACCGAGTACGTCGGGTCGGTGATCGAACCATCCGCGCCGACGCCCGCGCCGCCGCCGATCTTGTCCGCGACGCTCTGCGACACCGTGAACAGCTGCGAGCCGTTGACTGCGTCGTGGCTCGTCGCGTTCACCGCACCGGCTGCGACGTTGTGGATCGCGACCGGCACGCCGGCGTTGCCCAGCGTCACGCTGTTCTTCGCCGCGCCGTCGTACACCACCGCCAGCGATTCGCCCGTCGTCGGGTCGATCACGCCGCCCTTCTCCAGCGAATCCTTCAGGTCGCCGAGGTTCTGGTTCGTCGCGAACAGCTGCGAACCGTTGACCGCGTCCTTGCTGTCTGCGGCGAGCACGCCATCGGCCACGTTGTGCAATGCGACCGGCGTGGTCGCGCCTGTGCCACCCAGCGTCACGCTGTCCTTCGCCGTGCCGTCGTACGTCACCGCCATCGACGTCAGGTTGCCCGAGCCGTCGTCGCCGACCAGACCGGCATCCTTCAGTTGGCCGAGGTTCAGTGCATCGCCGTCATCCGTCGCATCCGCGACGTTCTTCAGCTGCGTCGGACCCGTGCCGTTACCGAGCGTCACCGAGCCGTAGTTCGGCGTGCCGTCCGCGTTACGGTCGTACGTCACCGCCGCGATCGCCTTGCCCGTCGACGGATCGATCAGGCCCGAATCCTTCAGCTGCGAGACGTTCACCGCGTCCATGTCGGCCACACCGGCCTTCACGTTCGACAGCGTCGTGCCACCGGCACCAGCCAGCGTGACCACGTCCTTCGCCGTGCCGTCATACGTCACGGCGAGCGTCGTCAGGCCCGCACCCGGGTTCGTCGGATCGACCGGCGCCACCAGACCCGCGTCCTGCAACTGGCCGAGGTTGATCGCGTCGTGACGGTCCGTGCCGTCGGCGACGTTCTTCAGCGCCACCGGAGCCGTCGCGCCCGCGCCGCCCAGCGTCACCGAACCCATGTTCGGCGTGCCGTCCGTATTACGGTCGTACGTCACAGCCGCGATCGACTGACCCGTGACCGGATCGACCAGACCCGAGTCAGCAAGCTGCTTGTTGATCACGGTGATGTTTTGCGTGTTCGTCACCGTACGGCCGTCGAGGT
Organism: Burkholderia sp. 9775_39; assembly: GCF_015712225.1. Lineage (NCBI taxonomy): Bacteria > Pseudomonadati > Pseudomonadota > Betaproteobacteria > Burkholderiales > Burkholderiaceae > Burkholderia > Burkholderia sp. 9775_39. The sequence goes on from NZ_JACCQC010000026.1 coordinate 65,164, forward strand.
TCGACAGCGCATCGCCCACGTTGTTGTACGCGACCGACTTCGATGCATCGGCCGGATCGGCCAGCGAGTACGTCGGGTTCGTCACCTTGCCGTCCGCGCCCACCGTCGAGCCGCCGCCGAGCGAATCCGTCACGCCCTTCAGCTGGCCGACGTTCACCGCATCGGTCGTTTGCGTACCTGCCGCGACGTTGACGATCTGGCGTTCCGCGCCTGCACGGCCGACCGACAGCGCGTTCGCACGATCCGAGAACGCGTTCGCGCCGAGCGCGATGCTGTTGGCCGCGCCTGCGGTTGCGTTCGCGCCGAGCGCCATCGCGCCTTCGACGCTGCGCGCGACGTTCGCACCCGTACCGATCGCGACCGCGTTGGTCGCGCCGGCCCGCACGTTCGCGGCGTTACCGACCGCGATCGAGCCGTCGCCGATCGCCTGCGCACCGTTGTTACCCACTGCCAGCGCGTATTCGCCGTTCGCCTGCGCGTTCGCCCCCAGCGCGACGGCTTGCGTGCCGTTCGTCTGGACGTTCGAACCCACGGCGACCGAGTAGTCCTGGCCGGCGCCGGTCTGCGCGAAGCTGCCGATCGCGACCGAGTTGTTCGAACCCGCGCCGCTCTGGAGGCCCACGGCCACCGCGTTGGCGCCGCTCGCCGCCGTCGACGAGCCGATCGCGGCCGCCGTGGCCTTGGTCGGGTCCGCGCCGTTCAGCGAAGCGACGTTGTTGCCCTGCAGGCCTTCGATCGCGACCAGCGGGTCGCTGACGTCCATCGGCTGCATCGAGCGCGCGCTCACCTCGTCGATCGCGGCCTTCGTCTTCTTGTCGAGTTCCGACGAGAAGGTGTCGATGGCCTGCTGCGTCTTCGACGTCACCGACGTCGACAGGGTATTCAGCGCCGCGTACAGCTGGCCGCCGTTGACGGCGTCCGTGCTCTGGAATGCGACGTCGCCGTCCGCCACGTTGACGACCTTGCGTTCACGGCCCACGTCGCCAACCGACACGACGTTGTTCTGGTTCGCGACCGAGTTGTAGCCGATCGCGACCGAGCCGTTGCCGGTCACGCGTGCGCCGCTGCCGAGCGCCAGCGAGTTCGCGCTGGTGGCACGGGCGTCGGAACCGATCGCGACAGCCAGCGCGCCGCTTGCGACCGCAGGCGTGCCCGTGAACGGGTCGGCATTGACCTTGACGAAGCGCAGGTTGCCGCCCGACATCCGGTCTTCGAGGTCCGACAGGCCCGTGTTCAATTGCTTGACGTTGACCGCGTCGAGGTCGTCGACGCCCGTCGCGACGTTCTTGATCTGCGTCGGGCCTGCGCCGTTGCCGAGCGTCACCGTGCCGTAGTTCGGCGTGCCGTCCGGATTACGGTCGTACGTCACCGCGGCGATGGACTTGCCCGTCGACGGATCGATCAGGCCCGAGTCCTTCAGTTGCGAGACGTTCACCGCGTCCATGTCGGCCACGCCAGCCTTCACGTTCGACAGCGTCGTGCCGTTCGTGCCGGCCAGCGTCACGGTGTCCTTTACATTGCTGTCGTACACCACGGCCAGCGATTCGCCCGTGACCGGGTCGATGACGCCGCCCTTCCCGAGCGAATCTTCGAGATCACCCACGCGCGTGTTCGTCGCGAACAGTTGCGAACCGTTCACCGCGTCCTTGCTCGTCGCCGAAAGAACCCCGTCCGCCACGTTGTGCAGCGCCACCGGTGCGGTCGCGCCCACGCCGCCCAGCGTCACGCTGTCCTTCGTCGTGCCGTCATACGTCACTGCGAGCGACGTGAGGTTGCCCGAACCGTCGTCGCCGACCAGGCCTGCGTCCTTCAATTGACCGAGGTTCAGCGCGTCGTGATCATCCGTCGCGTCCGCGACGTTCTTGACTTGCGTCGGACCTGCGCCGTTGCCGAGCGTCACCGTGCCGTAGTTCGGCGTGCCGTCCGCATTACGGTCGTACGTCACCGCGGCGATCGACTTTCCGTCGTCCCCGATCAGGCCCGAACCCTTCAGCTGCGAAACGTTCACCGCGTCCATGTCGGCCACACCGGCCTTCACGTTCGACAGCGTCGTGCCGCTGGCGCCAGCCAGCGTAACCGTGTCCTTCGTGTTGCTGTCGTACACCACCGCCAGCGATTCGCCCGTTACCGGGTCGATGACGCCGCCCTTCCCGAGCGAATCTTCGAGGTCGCCAACACGCGTGTTCGTTGCGAACAGTTGCGAGCCGTTCACCGCGTCCTTGCTGTCGGCAGCAAGCACACCGTCCGCTACGTTATGAATGGCGACCGGCGTCGCGCCGTCACCCAGCGTGACTGCGGTCTTCGTCGCATCGTCATACGTCACTGCGAGCGACGTGAGGTTGCCAGCGCCATCGTCACCGACCAGACCGGCGTCCTTCAATTGACCGAGGTTCAGTGCATCGTGGTCGTCCGTCGCGTCCGCGACGTTCTTGACTTGCGTCGGGCCCGTGCCGTTGCCAAGCGTCACCGTGCCGTAGTTCGGCGTGCCGTCCGCATTACGGTCGTACGTCACCGCGGCGATCGACTTGCCGTCGTCTCCGATCAGACCCGAACCCTTCAATTGCGAGACGTTCACCGCGTCCATGTCAGCCACACCGGCCTTCACGTTCGACAGCGTCGTGCCGCTGGCGCCGGCCAGCGTGGCCGTGTCCTTCGTCGCATCGTCGTACGTCACCGCGAGCGACGTCAGGTTGCCCGCGCCGTCGTCGCCGACGAGGCCCGCGTTCTTCAGCTGGCCGAGGTTCAGTGCATCGTGATCGTCCTTCGCGTCCGCGACGTTCTTCAGCGCGACGGGCGCCGTCGCAGCCGTACCGCCCAGCGTCACGGTGCTCTTGGTCGCATCGTCGTAAATGACCGCATTGGGATTGCCGATACCGCTCGCGGCCAGCGCATCAAGCGCATCGCCGACGTTGTGATAGTCGGTTCCGCCAACGTTGTAGGTCGGATTCGTGATGCTGCCGTTTGCACCGACGGCCGCGCCGCCGCCGAGCGCCTTCGTCACGCCCGTCAGTTGGCTCACGTTGACCGCGTCGGTCGCGCCCGTACCGGCGGCCAGGTTCACGATGCGCCGTTGCGTCGTGGCATTACCCACCGAAACGGTATTCTGTTGGTTGGCCAGCGACCCGTCGCCCAATGCGACGCCGAACTGGGCGGTCACCGAAGCGCCGTCGCCCAGCGCGACGCCGCGCTGCGTGGTGGTTGCGCCACGCCCGATGGCAATCGCGCCACCGGCAGCCGCATTCTGAGTCGATGCGCCATCACCCAACGCCAACTGCCCGAAACCGCCCGACGTATTGGCCCGCGCGCCAATCGCAATATTGGTCTGCCCTGCGGCGGTAGCCGTGTTGCGCGCGATCGCGCCATCGCCGATTGCGATCGAACTCGCGCCCGTCGCGTTCGCGGCGGTCGTGCCGCGTGCCGCGACGTAAGGATTGGCCGCGTTCGAGATCGCCGTATTCAATTGCCCGACGTTCACGGCGTCCGTGTTGGCCGTACCGGCGGCCAGGTTCGTAATGCGTCGTTGGGTCGTCGTGGAGCCGACGGAAACGGTGTTGTCGGCGTTCGCGATACTCCCCGTGCCCAGTGCGACCGAATTGCGGCCGCTTGCCTGCGAACTTGAACCCAGCGCCACACCTGCCGTCCCTGCGGCCGAGCTGCCGTATCCGAATGCCACGCCAGCGCCACCGCCCATCGCGCTCGCGTTCGCACCCAGCACCGTCGCGCCGGAGCCTGCGTGTCGCGCGTTCGTCCCGATCATGATCGAGTCCGTACCGCCGGCGGCAGCACCGTTGCCGATCGCGATCGATGAATTGGCGCCCGTCACACCACCGGTCGTGACCGATGCGTTCGGGCCGATCGCGATCGAGTTCGTGGTGGCCGCATTTGCCCCCGTAGCCGTGCTGTTGATTCGCACGTACGGGTTGCTTGCGGTCGCAGCGGAAGCAATCGCGGAATTCAGCTGGTTGAGGTTGACCGCATCGGTCCCGGCCGTACCCGCGGCCAGCCCCGTGATGCGGTGGTTCGTCATGTTGACGTTGTTGTTGAAATCGGCGGGACCCATGATGTGAACCCCCGCTCCGCCGAGCAGGGAAAGGTGGCCGTCCCGACTGCCCTGGATACCGGCCTCCGTCCCCGCGCTCCCGCGTGAGCCCGTTGACGTGCCGTTCGCCGTGGCGTTGTTGTAAAGCATGAACGAAGTCGTCCTGTTGCCGAATACGGGGTTCGCTACTCCGCACGACGTCAACGCAGTGCCGGAGCTATTGCCACCGCCAAAAGACGTACCGGGTCTCGATGACCCGGACGGTGAACACAATGACAGAGATCCGTTGCCGTTCGATGCAGCCTGCGCCATCGCATCGACAGACACGGTCCCGCCCCCGACCCCGGCCATCACCGCGACAGCCGCCGTCACCGACGAGCGCATCGTCGAGTTCGCTTTCGATTTGGTGCGCATCCGCGCCGTTTCGGGCGCCGCCGCCCATGTGCCCGTCGTCGCGTTCCAGACGGTCCGATATGACTTGTTCACGTTGATAGCCCCTGTAGAAGAGAAGTGGGAAGGACGAACCTCGTCCACAGTTGCCAATGTATTGATCGCCTGTCATTTCGATAATCAGACGGCTGGACGTGCGATGACTTATTTTGTAGGCCCAGTCCTAACATGACGTTGCTTGACAATCGGTCATGCAAAACACGCCCCGACGCACCGTTCGCTTGATCGATTCCGTTTGACACATCCGCGCGTCAGGCCTTATATACGCAGCGCGCAACCGATTGCATGAATAGGACTGGTCCTATCCATCGCGCGCGAGTGTTTCGGACTGCCCTACATACAGGCCCGTCCGCTATCCCGATAATTTTCCCGTTCCCCGAGCCGGCAACGCATTGCGCTGCCATCAGCATGGCTCGCGGATATCGTCCGCGTCCCGGCCTCGCCGCGGCTCTTGCCGCGCGCGCCGTGCGTGTCTCACGATTTGCGCATTGATTCACCGGTCTTCGTCTCATGCCCATCCGCCATCTCTTCGCGTCCCACACGGACGCCAGCGCGCCGTTCGCGTCGATCGACGACGACGCGCGCGACCTGAGCCTGCTGAACCGGTATCAGCGCTTCACGCTGTACGGCGGCGCGGTCGTGCTGTCGCTCGTGATCCTGATCACCGCCGGCATCCTGCTGGTCGGCTCGGTGCGCGACTACATCGCAGAGCGGCGCGACCTGTTCATCACGCACAAGGCGCTCGTGCAGCTCGAAATGGACGCGAAGCAGGCGTCGATGCGCCGCGCGGTGATCAACGCCGAGCTGTTGTGGAACGGCCATCCGCCACATGCGTGGGAAGCGTCCGACGCGCTGCGCAAGGACGGCCACGTGCTGCTCGCGCCGATGCGCGGCGTGAGCGAGATCTTCCTGGCCGCGTCACCCGCCGCGCTGGCCGACAACGAAACGGATCGCTACGTGCAACTGATGGAGCGCCAGACGATTTCCGTCGCGGCCGCCGAGCGCCAGACCGGGCGCGCGGTGCGCGGCTACGCGTACAGCCCAGACCGCAACGTGATCGCGATCACGCCGCCGCCGTCGATGCCATATCACGACGTGCTCGCGCGCATCGGCGTGCCGGACACGCACGCGCTGATCCAGCACCTCGCGTTCGACGTCGCCGACTGGTCCGATCCGGCGATCGCACGCTACTGGCGCCTGTCGCGCCGGATCGCGTGGCAGGCGCCGGCGATCGATCCGCTGACCGGCAAAACGGTGTTCCGTCTGGTTGAACCCGCGTTCGACGGGCAGAAGCATTTCATGACGTTCGTCAGCGACTTCGACGTCGACGTGATCGCCGACCGGATGAAGCACGCGCCCGACGATGCGGTCGCGATGCTGATCGACGAGAACGGCCGCGTGCTGCTGCACGTCGATCGCACCGGCGACGCGGAAGACGGCGCCGCGCTGATGAAACACGCGCTCGCCGAAGGCACGTGGCGCCGTGGCCTCGTGAATTTCGACGAAAGCTACCGGCACGGCGTGTTCACGATCACCGACCGGATCTCGGATACCGGTTACGCGATCGTCTATGCGTATTCGTGGCACACGATCGCCTATGCGATCTGGTCGACGATGCTGCGCGAATTCGGCACGACCGCGACCATCCTGATCGTGCTGTGGACGCTCGTGATCGCATTCGACCTGCGAGTGTTCGCGCCGCTGTTCCGCCGCTCGCGCCGCGTGTTCGAAAGCGAGCGGATGAGCCGCACGATCGTCGCGACCGCGCCGTTCGGCATCGGCCTCGTCGCGCCCGACACGCACCAGGTGCTGCTGCGCAACCGGATGCTCGAGCTGTACGAGCGCGAGGCCGGCGACCCGCCGCTGCACGAACGGCTGCTGGCGCGCTACCGCGAGCATGCGGATGCGTCGCCGGTCCAGCTCGACGTCGAACTGCCGGTGACGCTCGACGACGGCCGCGCACGCGACCTGCTCGTCAATTTCGTACGCGTCCGCTACAAGGGCAAGGACGCGCTGCTGTGCAGTTTCTCCGACATCACGACGCGCGCCGATGCGGAGCGCGCGCTCGACAGCGCGAACCGCGCGAAATCGACGTTCCTCGCGACGATCAGCCACGAGATCCGCACGCCGCTGAACGCGATGCTCGGCAATCTCGAATTGCTCGACAAGGCGCCCGACCCGAGCCGCCAGAAACCGCGGCTGCATGCGGTCACGTCGGCCGCACGGATGCTGCTCGACATGCTGAACAACGTGCTCGACATGACGAAGATCGAGGCCGACCGGATGACGCTCGAAGCGACCGGTTTCCGGATCGACGAACTGATGCGCGACGTGGCGGATCTGTTCGAGCCGGTGGCCGGCGCGAAGGGCATCGCGCTGAGGATCGACGTCGATCCGGCGGTCACGCATACGTATCTCGGCGACCCGATGCGCGTGCGGCAGATCGTCGTGAACCTGGTCAGCAACGCGATCAAGTTCACCGACCGCGGCGCGGTGGCGTTGTCGGTGTCGGCGCCGTCCGGTGGCGACGCGACGCCCGTGACGATCCGCGTCAGCGATTCGGGCATCGGCATGACGGCCGATCAGCTGGCGCACGTGTTCGAGCCGTTCGCGCAGGCCGACGAGTCGATCGCGCGCCGCTTCGGCGGCACGGGCATCGGCCTCGCGCTGAGTTACAAGCTCGCGGAATCGATGGGCGGGCGCATCGAGGCGAACAGCGTGCCGGGCGTCGGGTCGACCTTCGTCGTCACGTTGCCGCTGCCGCTCGACCGTCAGCCGGGCGCCGCTCAGGCGCTTTCGGGCGAGGATGCGCCGAACGTACGCGTGCTGTTCGTCGACGACAACCCGGTCAACCGTTCGCTCGTCCACGATCAGCTGGACGTACTCGGCTATCAGGCCGATATCGCATCGAATGTCGCGGAAGCGCTCGACCTGGTGGATCGTCACGACTACGCGGTCGTGCTCACCGATCTGAACATGCCGGGCCTCGACGGCTACGCGTTCGCCCGCGTGCTGCGCGAACGCGGCCGCGTGCAGCCGATCCTGGCAGTGACCGCGCATGCCGAACCGGACGAGTTGCGGCTGGCGTGGGAAGCGGGTATCGACGAGATCGTCACGAAGCCGACGTCGCTGAAATCGCTCGAACAGGCGATCACGAAGTACGCGGGGACGTGGCGGCGGCCGGTGTATCCGCCCGCGCCGCCACGCGCGCCCGGTCCGTTGCCGAAAGACCTGCACACGGTGCTCGTCGATGCGACGCGGCGTTCGAGCGCGACTATCGCGCGGGCGTTGCAGGACGGCGACCTGAAGGTCGCGCGATCGGAGATTCACAGCATGCGCGGGGCGTTCGCGATGATCGGCGAGCGGGAGATTTCGGGGCTCTGCGCATCGATGGAAGCGCTCGCGCTGGCGGGGGATGCGGCGGCGTTCGCGCGGGAGTTCGAGCGCTATCGGCAGAGCGCGAACGAGATCCTCATGCGGCGTGCGGCAGGCTGATCGAAACCGTCGATTGAAACGATTTCTGACATATCGACGATGAAACGATGGTGCGTTCGGCCAATGCGAATGGCCCGGAACCGTTATGCAGCAAGCATTCGACGCGTTGACCGGATGGTCAATGCCAATGAATTCGTACGTGACTGGTGCCTGACGCCGGATGTTCTCGGCTACAGTGGCTGCACGTTTTCGCGAAGACTTTCGCGTCATTTCGACATGCCAAGCATGTGATGGAGCGACGATCGAAATCCGCTGCGAAAACGAGCGCGGCCCGCAGGTGAAAACAGCACCTGCGGGCCGCTGACCACAACCAACTCCACACAGGAGAGTTAATCATGGCTGGCGCGAATCATAACGCACCGACGTATTTCCGCGATCGTTTTGTCTCCCCTCGATCGTCTCTTCAATCCCGCCGTATCGTTCCGCACCTCCGGCTCGCAGACATGGCGCCGCCTGTCATGCATCTGTGGATGAAATTGTCCGGCCGCTGGATCGAAGCAGCAGGCTTCGATCCCGAGCAGCGCCTGCGAATCGAGGTGTCCCATCAGCGGCTGGTGATCACGCCGATCGACGATGCGGACTGCGATCCTAGCATGCAAGAAGGATTCCCCGATATCGATCCGGCGGCGATGCGACAGCAGCTGCGACTTTCGGTCACGACGGAGGAAGCGTAATGAACCACGATGCCTCGAACCCATACCCCGACGACGTGCCGGACGATTTCGACTACTACGACGTCGGTGAACTGGCGGCCAAGTCCGTACTCGTACTGAAACTCAACGCATTGATGGCGTCGCGCGGCCTGACCGAAGAAGAGGCTGCGGCGCTCACCGAAATGGCGCGGCCAGTCGTCACCCCCGAGCAGCGCGAGCGGCTCCGGAACGTGACGCTGGATCAACTGATGCTGACGCTGGCGTCGTTCGGCCAGCATGTGGAGATCGTGGTGAAGCCGGCGGGGGAATTCGGGCCGGCGGGGATTACGGTTTCGGTCTGACGGCCTGCGACGCAGGCTTAAAGAAGTGTGTGGCGGCCGGAAGCGCCTCGGCGCTCGCATGAGGCAGCGTTAGGAGTAGGTGCTATCAAACACATAGCATGACGACGGCCGGGCCCAACGGCCGCCGCCGAAGCGGCTCCGGCGCCACACTCGATCAATTTAACGTGGCGGATTGTTACAGCCAATCAGACCAGGCTGATTTTGAAAACCGGCTGACGTATCAGCAACGCTGGCCGGACATGATTGCTTCGATGCTCATTGGCCCGAATTCCGAATGGGTGTATCAACTTTCCAGTAGAGGGGTGTTTCGCGATGCCATTTAAGCAACCCACTGGCGGCCGTACAACGGCGACGAAATCGAACAGGCAACATGTTGATTCAAAGAGATGGGAAGCGGCCTACGGCGACATCAAGAATTCTCTCGATCAATTCGATGTGCCCGAACTACGCCGACTGATCGGTAAAGGGATGGAAACCAACATCGTCTTACGGATCGCAACCGACTTTCCGCATGAACCGATCGAGACGTTATTCGTAGGCCCGAGACTCCCATATTCGACGACCCTGCGCAGTATCGTCGAAATGGAGCACCTCTCTCCCGAGGAATCGGATCGCATCGCACGCACGATTTACATATTTGGCCAAGCGATTGACGTGTTCGAAAGCAAGGGGCTTGCCGCCGCATGGATGCAACTGCCGCGCGCAATGCTCTCCGGTTTGCGCCCGCTGGATATGCTGGATACACAAACGGGATTTGAGCGCATGCGCGATCTGCTGACGCGGATCGCTCATGGCGTCAGTGCCTGACTCCCGCACGCTCAATCAAACGAAAACATGAATCGTAGAGAACATCCTCACGGCACGGACAATGTGCTCGCCGATCTGCATTTCGACGACGCCAAGGAACTGACCACCAAGGCCGCGCTCGCGCTCAAACTCAACGACCTGATCGATAAGCGAGGCCTGAGTCAAATGGAAACGGCAGCAATCACGGGTATGACGCAGCCGAAGATGTCGCAGATCCGCCGCTATAAGCTCCAGAACATTTCGCTCGAGCGATTGATGGAGGCGCTGGTGTCACTGGACCAGCATGCGGAAATCGTCGTTCTGCCCGCAGGGCGCACGCGTTTGGCGGGCATCACGGTAGTCGGCTGAAGAAGCATGCGGCGACGTGATGCGCGCAACGCTCACATCACGCATCGCTTCACCCGTTGAGCTGGACGCGACGCTAACCGCAGCACGCTTCAGGCTCGGTCACGCAAACGAGATAATGAGCTTCTTTCCGCATGCTGCAGCGTATTTGCGCAGCGTCGAAAACGACGGTGAATGTTTCTCGCTCGACAGCGAGGCCTCAAGCCTGGATACGGCGGATGTCGTGGTTCCCATTCGCTCAGCGACTTGCGCTTGCGTCAAGCCCGCTTCTTTACGCGCATCGAGCAATGCGCGAAGCGCGGTAAATTCTTCTTCCAGCGCGTCGTACTCTGCCTTGATGACCGGGTCAGAGAGCAAACGAGCGGTATCTTCGGCAGTGTGCCGGACAGGTACATACCGATCCTCGTTCGCACGTGCGGGGCGAGCCTTAGCCATTACTTTGTACCTCCTTCATTCGCCGACGGGCGATACGCAATTCGTCTTCAGGCGTTTCCTGCGTCTTCTTGACGAACGAATGCAGGATGACGAGTTCGTATCGAACCTGTACGCAATAAAACACGCGTCCGATACCTTCACGACCTCGCGGGCGCAATTCAAACAATCCTGCCCCCATTGCGCGCGAACGTGGCATCCGTAGATCGGCACCGTGTTCCTCCATGGTTTCGAGCAGACGAAGGTAGCTCGCAAGAATGCCCTTGGGCAACGCAAACACATCACGCTTCACACGCTCGTCGTAGTACAGGATCGTCCAGTTCTTCATCGTCATATTAGCAAATATGCTAACACCCATCAAGCCAGTGAAGTGCCTCCGGCCAACGAGCTGCACGCGCGTGGCCACCCTGCGTGTATTGCGACTTCTACGACAACGCAACATGCCTGCCATCGGCTCCAGAGCCTTGATCGGAACCTTCTTGTCCGACCAGGCGAGCAAGACGTCCGGCCTCTATCCGTCAAGTCATCCTCTACACGCTTCCTTCAGACTTTAGGGCGACGTCTTCGCGATTCGCTAGCTAGCCGAACGATCTACCCTCCTACGCCACGCCGCACGCGCTCGACAAAAAGAAAAAACCGCCGCCGTCACAAACGGCAGCGGCTACCCCGGCGAATCACCCGATCCACCGTCTTCCTGATACACCCGCTTACTGCTGAATCGTCGCCTGCCCGGCCAGCTTGTCCACCAGCGCCGTCATCGCACGCTGCTGCGCTTGCGCTTCGAGCTGCTGACGCAACACGTTCTTCGCCGCCTCGAAGGTCGGCACGACCGTCGCGCGCTTCTCGTCGAGTTTCACGATCGCGAACGCGTTACCGACGCGGATCGGACCCGCGACAGCACCCGGCTGCAGCGACGTAATCGCCTGCGCGAGCGGCAACGGCAAACCGCCCGTCTTCCCTTCGGCCACCGGCGTACGCAACTCGACCCACTGCGCGACACCGCCGTTCGGCGTCGTGTTGTACTTCTTCGCCACCGCGTCGAACGCCGCGCCCTGCTTCAGCTCCGCGACCAGCGCGTTCACTTCGGCCGGATCGGCCACGGCGATCACGTCCGCGCGATATTCGAACTGCGCGGCATTCGCGACGACGTCGTCGTAACGCGCCTTCACCTGCGCATCGGTCACCGCTTGCGGGTGCACGTTGTCACGCAGGTAGAGATCCGTCGCCGCGACCGTGCGCGCACGCATCACGACGCGGTTCACTTCGGGGCGGCTGCCGTAGTTGGCCTTTTCCGCCGCCTGCTCGACCAGTTGCTGGGCGATCAGCTCGCGCCTGGCCTGCTCGCGCAGCGCCGGCGTATCGGCCTGACCCCATTGATGAATCAGGACGTCCACGTCGCTGCGCGCGATGGGGGTGTCGTTGACGACCGCTTCGACGCCCGACGGCAGCGGCGTTTCGGTTTTCGTGCCTGCGGCGCGCGCGACGGGGGCGCCGCAGGCGCACGCGAGTGCGATCAGGGTGGAAACAATGGAAATGTGATGCTTCTTCATGACGATTCCTTCATCGATGGAGGGAGGTGCCGCACGCGAGGGCGGCCGTGAGGAGATGCGGCAGCTTCACCGCGGGCAGCCGACCGGGTCGGTGCCAGACAGGCCGCGCGCGCGATCGCGTCGCGGCCGGACCTGAAGCGCGAACCGGTCGAACCGGCCGCGCGTTGCCGTGCAGGGTCACCGCCGTCGGCGAGACACGGGTGACCGACGGAGGGAAAGACAGAGATGAATGCCCTGCGCTCGCATGAGGCAGCGTTCTCCCAACCTGCGACCCGAATGGGGCAGACGCGACCGAGCCCACCGGTCGCCGCAAGGCATTCATGTCTTTCGATCCAGACCGGCCGCGCAAGCAACGGCGTTCGCTTCGGCCGCTCGCGGAGAAAAATACGCCGCCCGACGAACGGGCAGCGCGTCCAACGAAGCATGGCTTCGGATACGAGGTATCGGGCGCGTACCATGCAGCCGCCCGACCTTCGCATTGTCGAAGCGCATACCGCGTCCGCACAATCAGTCTGGTCCTATTCCGCACGACGTCACCGTTGAATCGTCGACGTCTCGCGCACGTTCATCGTCACGGCGAGCGGCGGAAATGCAGCGACGCTGCGCATCGCGCCATAAAACTTGTTCATCGCGACGTCGATCCCGTAGTTCGGCAGCGTGCGGCCGAGCCCGTGCGAGAACAGCGTCTCCGGTTGCAGCGGAAAGCACTGATCGAGCAGGAAGCGCGCACCGGCCGGCGAGATCGTGTACGCGCAGATCCCGTAGAACTCGAGCAGGTCCATCACGAGCACTGGGCCGCGGTCGGTGCGGAAATCGTCGACGGACTGCACGAGCGCCGCTTCGTCGAAGCGCATCGTCACCGGCGTGCGGCTGTTGAAGATCGCACCGCGCAGGATCGAATCGAAGTTGTAGCCCCACGCGACGAAGTCGTAACGGCCGGCATGCGCGGCAAGAAACTGCATCGCCGTCTCGTCGAAGTCCGGGCGGAAGATCGCGTCGTCCTCGACGATCGTGACCAGCTCGTTGCCTGCGGCGATGTCGGTCCACAGGCGATGCGTGGTCATCGCGATGCCGATCGCGCCGCGTGTGTACGGCAGCGCCGGCGCGAACAGGCCGCTTCGTGCGATATCGTCATCCGACAGCGCCCGGCCGTCGACTGCGTCGACGAATTCGAATGCGAGCGCCGGATGGTTTGCACGAAACGTCTCGCGGCGGCCACGCTCGCCGCGCAGCGAAATCACGCGAAGCGTCTTGCAGACGGTCGGCGCATCGATCGCAGGAACACTTGCGGAAGCCATGGCCGCGTCGGTTCGGTCGGTAACGGGCATCGACATCGTCACCACCCCGTCACGATCGAAATGCCGAACACGATGCCGACGACGATACCGATCGTCCGCCCCTGCAGCATCGGCTTCAATGCCGCCGGCTCGTAGAACGGATCGACCACATCCTTGCGGTTGCGCCATGCGGTAACGAGCGGCGGCACGAGCAGCAGCATCGCCATCAGCAATGCGGTCGCCATCGTCACGACCATGCCGCTCGACGACCAGCGCGTGCCGAACTCGACCGCCACATGGACCATCCCGACCGTGGCCGCGCTCGCGACCATTCCGATCACCGTGCCTTTCACCAGAAAATCCGCTGCGCTCATCGTCAGTACTCCCTGTCTGATTGTTGCCGAACGACGTCGGCCGGAATACTGCGTATTACAAAGATCGCCGGGCGCGATCTCTATCAGACGGGTCTTATTACCGAACGCCAAACCCAAAAATAGGACTGGGACTACAAACGTGACGAAGCACGCGTTCGGCTCCCGTTGTATCGCACAGTGCGATCGATTCGGACTGGTCTTATTCAGTTGCCGGATGCGGATCCATACAGTGGATGTCAAGCCGGCGCCACGCTGCTTGTACCCCACACACAAGCCGCCGGCGCCTCACGACGAACCCGCCACCGGCCGCTGCCTCGACAGGCGGCCGGCCCTTCGGAGCCCCGACATGCAGATCACGCCCCACGACACGCCCACGCTCGACCACACCGACGACACGATGCTCGCCACGCCGGCCGATGCCGCCTCGCTCGATATCGACGACGACGCCGTGGCCACCGCCACGCAAACGCTGATCGATCGCGGTGACACCGCACGCGCCGCCCGACTGGCCGCCGCGCATTGGGACCTGCGCCCGAAATCGCCCGCAGCGGCATTCAACTGCGGCTACGCGATGCAGATGGCGGGACGTCACGCGGATGCGATCGCGCCCTATCGCCGCACGCTCGAACTCGCGCCTGCGTGGCCGTCGCTGAAGAACAATCTCGCGCTCGCGATCCGCCTCACGGGCGGCGATCCCGAGGTGGAATTCGCGCTCATCGAAGGCGCGCTCGACGACGACCCGGGCGACGCACGCGCGTGGACCAATGCGGTCATCACGCGCATCGACCGTTTCGATCTCGACGGCGCACTGCGCGCAGCCACCCGCGCGGTCACGCTGGCGCCCGACAGCGCGCTGGCCGTCAACAACGCGGCGACGGCCATGAAGGAAGCGCAATGGTGGGGCCAGGCCGAACAACACGCGCAACGCGCCGTCGAACTCGCGCCGCACAACCTGACCTATCGCCACAACCTGTCGCTGCTCCAGCTCGCGCGCGGCGATTTCGCGGCGGGCTGGGCCAACTACGAAGCGCGCTGGGAGGGCTCGGCCGAGCTGCGCGGCAACCTGCCGGCGTTTGCCGGCCCGCGCTGGCGCGGCGAGTCGCTGAAAGGCAAGACGCTGCTCCTGTGGGGAGAACAGGGCCTCGGCGACGCGCTGCAGTTCTGCCGCTACGTGCCGCTGCTCGCGGAACGCGTGCATCGCGAAGGCGGCCGGATCGTATGGAATGCGTTTCCTGTGATGGGCGACCTGTTCGGGCGCAGCCTGGCGCGGCACGTCGACGTGTTCGACACCAGCATGCGCATCGAGGATCTGCCCGCGTTCGACGTCGAGCTGCCGCTGATGAGCATTCCGGGCATGCTCGGCCTCGACGGCGATGCGCTCGCCACGACGGCGCCATACCTCCACGCCGATGCGGCCGCCACCGACGCGTGGCGCACGGCGCTCGCGGGCGAACGGCGGCTGAAGGTCGGTCTCGCGTGGACCGGCAGCCTCTCGCACCAGCGCAACCGCTTTCGCCGCGTGGGCCTTGAGCGTTATGCCGAAGCATTCGGCCACCTGCAGCAGAACGTCGCGTTCTACTCGCTGCAACCGGGCGCGCAGCACGACATCGAAGCCGCCCGCTCGGCAGGCTTCGTCGTGAACGACTGCACACGCGACTGGCGAACGATCGACGACACCGCCGCCTTCGTCGGCGCGCTCGATCTCGTGATCACCGTCTGCACGTCGGCCGCGCACCTGAGCGGCGCGCTCGGCCAGCGCACGTGGGTACTGCTCGACGCGAACCCGCACTGGGTCTGGCAGCACGATCGCCGCGACAGCCTGTTCTACCCGAGTGCATCGCTGTATCGGCAGAAGACGTTCGCGGACTGGCAGCCGGTCATGGACGCCGTCGCCGCCGATCTTCGCCACCTGGCCGGCTGACGGTCGCCCCCGACAGGAGATTCGTGATGGACTACAACCTCTGCATCGTCCGCCCGCGCGGCTACGCGCACGCCGGCGCCTTCACCGAACTCGCCGAAGTGATCGCGTACGGGCTCGAGGATCTCGGCCACGCGGTTCACTTCAACGAGAACAGCATGATGTCCGACGCACGGAACATCCTGATCGGCTGCCATCTCGCCGATCCGCGCGTGACCGAGCATGTGCCGGACGACACGATCGTCGTCAACACCGAGCAGCTGCATGTCGACGAGCAAGCGTGGAACCAGAACATCTATCGCTGGGCGTCGCGATACGAAACCTGGGATTACAGCGCACGCAACCTCGCGAAACTGCGCGGCCTCGGCATCGGGCATGCGCGCTATCTGAAGCTTGGCTTCCATCCGAAGCTGCGGCGCATTCCGGATGACGTCGAGCAGGATATCGACGTGCTGTTCTACGGCACGATCGGCCCGCGCCGCGCGGCGATCCTCGATGCGTTGCAGGCGTGCGGGCTGAACGTCGGAATCGTCAGCGGCGGCATCTACGGCGCCGAACGCGACGCCTTCATCGCGCGGGCGAAGGTCGTGCTGAACCTGCATCACTACGCGTCGCATATTTTTGAAGTCGTGCGCGCGTTCTATCTGATGACGAACGGCAAGGCGATCGTCGGCGAGGTGTCGCCGACGACGTCGGTCGATCCCGATTACGCCACCGGTTTCCGCGCGGCGCCGTATGACGGACTGGTGGATGCCTGCGTCCAGCTGGTGCACGATACCGCGCAGCGCCGCCGGCTCGAAGCGGCCGCGCTGGATACGATCGGACGGATACCGCAGGCGAAGTCGCTCGCGCCGCTGCTGTCGTGGGAGCCGGTGGCGGCATGACGGTGCGGCGGCGAGGCGACCACGCCGCCGTTACGCCTTCTTCTTCCCCCTCAACACGAACGCCGCCGCCGTACACCCGATCATCGCGATTCCCGCGATCAGGAACGTATCGCTGTACGCCATCAGCAGCGCCTCGCGCATCACCCGCTGGTTCACGAGCCCGAGCGCCAGCTCCTGCACGCCGGAGATCGACCCGCCGGGCAGCACGTCCGCGCGCGGCGCATGCACGCGGGAAAGCAGCCGCGCAAGCATCGCCATGCGCTCCTGGAACGCTTCGGAGAACGGCGTGACCGCCTCGCCGATGCGCATCGCGTGCAGCTTCTGCCGCTCGACGACGATCTGGCTCATCACCGCGATGCCGATCGCGCCGCCGACGTTGCGGACCATGTTGAACACGCCGGACGCGGAGCCGAGCTGCGCCTTCTCGATCCCGTCGACGGCCATCACGGCCAGCGCGATCACGACGAACGACTGCCCGATCCCGCGCACGATCAGCGACGGGACGATCACGTTCGACGCCGCATCGGCGTCGAGATGGATGTTCATCAGGCAGCCGGCCGCGACCAGCACGAAGCCGAGCACGATCGTCGTGCGCGGGCTGGTGCGGCGCATCAGCGGCGGCGTCAGGAACGACATCGCGAACTGCACGAGCCCGTACGGAATCATCGCGAGGCCGATGTCGCGCGCGCTGTAGCCGTGCAGCTCGGCAAAGTAGTTCGGCACGAGGAACACCACGCCGAACACCACCGCGCCGAACAGGAACTGCATCAGGCTCGCGATCCCGAAGTTGTACTGGCCGAGCAGCCGCAGGTTGATGAACGGCTCCTTGCGCCGCAGCTCGATCGCGACGAACGCCGCCAGCCCGAGCGCCGCGACGATCGACAGCTCGACGATCAGATCCGACGCGAACCAGTCCTTGCGCCCGCCTTCCTCCAGCACGATCTGCAGCGCGCTCAGGCCGACCGCCATCGTCGCGATGCCGAACCAGTCGGCCCGCCTGAGCATCCCGAGCTGCACCGGCACGGGCCGGATCGCCCAGCCGATCGCCGCGACCAGCGCGATCGCCGGTGGAATCTGCAGATAGAAGATCCAGCGCCACGAATACATGTCCGTCAGCCACCCGCCGACCGACGGCCCCGCCGCCTGCGCGACGTTGTTCGCGATCGCGAACAGCGCCATCCCGAGCGGATGTTTCGACGGCGGCAATTCGGTGACGATCAGCTGGAACGACAGCGGGATCAGCACGCCGCCGAACGCGCCCTGCAGCGCCCGCGCGATGATCATCGTCGAGATGCTCGGCGCGACCGAGCACGCGAGCGAGAACGCGAGAAAGCCGGTCGCGCCGACCAGCAGCACGCGTCGCGCGGAAAACACCTGCACGAGCCAGCCGGTGAGCGGAATCACGACGATCTCCGCGACCAGGTACGCGGTGGTGATCCACGAGCCTTCCTCGAAGCTCGCGCCGAGCGAGCCGCGGATGTCGGGCAGCGACGCATTGGTCACGTGCACGTTCATGCCGGCCATGAAACAGCCGAACACGCCGCCGAGCACGGCGACCCACGCGCGCAGCGAAACGGTGTCTTCGTGCGCGGCCTGCGCGGTCGTCGTGCTCACGTGCCGGCCCCCTGCGTGCCGCGCGTGTCGACGCGCGCGATCACCGACATCCCGGGCCGCAGCACGACGCCGGCCGGCGGCGCATCGACGCGGATCTTCACCGGGATGCGCTGCACGATCTTCGTGAAGTTGCCGGTCGCGTTGTCAGGAGGCAGCAGCGCGAACTGCGCGCCCGAGCCCGGCGCGAGGCCGATCACGCGGCCGTGCAGCGTATGGCCCGAATAGGTGTCGACGTCGATCTGGACGGGCTGGCCGTCGTGCATCGCGCCCAACTGCGTTTCCTTGAAGTTCGCCACCACGTACACGTCGCTCAGCGGCACCACCGCGAGCAGCGGCATCCCGACTTCGACGTACTGGCCCGCCCGTACCGCGCGCTGGCCGACGCTGCCGTCGCGCGTCGCGCGGATCACCGTGTGGTCGAGATCGAGCTGCGCGAGCGCCAGCTTCGCCTGGGCGGCTGCAAGCCGGGCGCGCGCCTGCGCGATCGCCGCAGTGCTCTGTTCACGCCGGCGCTGCAGCACGGTCTGCTGGTCGGTCTGCACCCGCACGGCCGCGCCGGCGCGGGTCAGTTCGGCGCGCGCCTTCAATGCGTCCGCGTGGGCCTGCTCCCAGCGCTGTCCGCTCGCGGCGGATTCGGCCAGCAGTTGCTTGTAGCGCGTCGCATCGGCGTCGCGCCGCGCGGCTTCGGCGCGCGCGGCGGCCGCATCGGCGTCGGCCTGCGCGATCTGGCTGCGCTGCTGGCCGATCTGCGCGTCAAGCGTCGCGGCCGCCGCCTGCTCGGCCTGCAGCGTCGCGTCGGCCGCCGCGACGGCGGCCTGCGCATCGTCGACCTTCGCGCGATAGTCGCGGTCGTCGAGCCGCACGAGCACGTCGCCGCGCTTCACCGGCTGGTTGTCGTCGACGGCGACCTGCGTGACGTAACCCGACACGCGGGAGCTGACGGTCACGACGTCGGCGCGGACATACGCGTCGTCGGTGCTTTCGATGAAACGGCCGACGGTCCACCAGTGCCAGCCGAACACGGCGAGCGCGATGACGGCGAGCACGACGCCCGCGGCGATCAGTTGGCGCCGGGAGAACCGGGCGGTTTTGGCTTTTTCGGGTACGGCAGTCGTGCTCATGATCGGAATGATGAGTTGGCGTGCAAGAGAACGGACAGGGACACTGCGAACGCGGCCGGCTACGGTTGCCAGCCGCCTCCGAGCGCCTTGAACACGGCGACCTGGTCGAGCGAGACCTGCTGCGTCGACTCGGCCAGCGCCGAATCGACCGCGACGAGGCTGCGCTGCGCGTCGAGCACGCCGAGGAAATCGAGTGCGCCGGCCTCGTAGTTCAGCTCGGCGAGGCGATAGGCGCGCGCATGCTCGGCGCGCGCGGTTTCGAGCGCGGCGCGGCGGCGCCACGCGGCGCCGTAGCGAGCCAGCGCCTGCTCGGTTTCCTTCAGCGCGCGCAGCACCTGCGCATCGAATTGCGCACGGGCGAGCGTGTCGTCGGCGCGGGCCTGCGCGAGCCGCGCGCGGCTCGCCGCCATGTTCGGAAAGCGCCACGTGATCAGCGGGCCGACGCCCCACGCGATCGCGTACTTGTCGCCGAGCGTCGACGGATCGCCGCCGGTCGACAGCCAGTTCACCGAGCCGCCGAGCGAAATCGACGGATACAGCTCGGCCGTCGCCACGCCGATCCGCGCATTCGCGGCGGCCAGCTGGCGCTCGCTCTCGCGCAGGTCCGGGCGGCGGCGCAGCAGCGACGCGCCGTCGCCGACCGGGAACGGCCGTGCCAGCACGGGCGCGGTGCGGCAATGCGCGGCGGCGGCGGGCAGCGCACCGGGCGCGCGCCCGGTCAGTACCGCCAGTTCGTACAGCGCCGCGCGCCGCGAGCCGACGAGCGCCGGCAAATCGGCGCGCGTGTCGTCGGCGAACGCGCGCGAGCGCGCCACTTCGAGGTCGGACACGAGCCCGTGCGCGCGCTGCTTCGCGGTCAGCGCGGCCAGCCGGTCCGCGATGCCGACCGACTGCTCGGCCACGTCGATCCGCTCGCCGTACGCGCACACCTGCGCATACGCGGCCGTCGTCTCGGCGGCCACCACGACGCGCATCGCATCGGACGCGGCCTGCACCGCGTCCGCATCCGCCTGCGCGGCATCGACCAGATGGCGCACGCGGCCCCACAGATCGACTTCCCACGACAGCGAGAACGACGGCGCGAAACCCCAGCGCGTCCGCGCATCGGTGTCCTTGGCCGCCGCGACGATCTGGTCGGGCGCGTGCTTGCCGTAGTCGACGCCGAAGCCGGCCGTCGTGTCGGGCAGCCGCGCGGCGCCGGCCTCGTCGAACACGGCACGCGCACGCTCGACCCGTGCGACGGCCGCCGCGAGATCGCGGTTCTGCGCGAGCGCATCACGCACGAGACCGTCGAGCACGGGATCGTCGTAGAGGCGCCACCAGCGTTGCGGCGGTTCGCCGGCCGCCGCGGCCGGCACGTCGGCCACCGCGTCGAACGGCCCGGTGCGCGTTGCGTCGGACACCGGCGGCCGGTACGGCTCGCCGACCGAACACGCGGCCAGCGCGGCCGAGGCCAGCAGCACGGCCGCACAGGTAGCGCGCCGAACGCGCGGCGCGCGGGCATCGACGGCGGGAGAAACGGGCGAAGCGGACGGAAGGGACGGAACGCGCATCGGGTGGCAAGGAGGTCGAACAAACGATGGGCTTATGGTAATTTCGACCTATGCGGTCGATCTCGCGCGTAAAGCGCATTCGTCGTCGAGAAAAGGACAATCCCGATCAATTGGAAAATTTCTTCATCGCACTCGAGCGCCAGGCGCGCGACAAGCAGATCGCCGTCGTCGCCTCCGACTCGCCGGCGGGCATGGCGTACCCGCCGCATTCGCACCGTCAGGGCCAGCTGATCCACGCGATTTCCGGCGTGATGATCGTGCACGCGGACGCGGGCAGCTGGGTCGTGCCGACGGGCCGCGCGGTGTGGGTGCCGGGCGGCACGCAGCACGAGATCCGCTCGGCCGGCGACGTGCAGATGCGCACCGTGTTCGTCGGTCCCGAAGTGCGGCCGAGCCTGCCGGCCGAATGCCGCGTGATCGAGGTCGGCACGCTGCTGCGCGAACTGATCGTGACGGCCTGCGACCTGCCCGCCGACTACGACCTGTCGCACCGCGCGGGCCGCGTGCTCGCGCTGATCCTCGACGAGATCGAGATCGCGCCGTCGCTGTCGCTGCACGTGCCGATGCCGCGCCATCCCGCGCTCGTCGCGCTGTGCACGCGGCTCATCAACGACCCGTCGTCGGCCGTCACGCTGCAGGCTTGGGCGCGCGACGCGCACATGAACGAGCGCACGCTCGCCCGCGCGTTCAAGCGCGAAACGGGCATGACGCACGGCGCATGGTGCCGCCACGCGCGGCTGCTGTTGAGCCTGCCGCGCCTCGCCGCCGGCACGCCGATCCTCGAACTCGCGCTCGAACACGGCTACGACAGCCCCAGCGCGTTCGCGGCGATGTTCCGCAAGGCGCTCGGCGTCGCGCCGAGCGAATACTTCCGGCGGCGCTGATCCGCGTCGATTGTCCGTTTTGCGACGATCGATCGCTGATGCGCGCGCGCGGCGTGCCGCGGCCGTCGCTACAGTAGCGGCATTGCCATACGGCCAGCCGGAGGTTTCGTTATCCCGATGGATCTGATTCAAAGCATGCAGGCGTTCGTCACGCTCGCGGACGCGGGCACCTTCACCGAGACCGGCAAACGGCTCGGCATCACGACCGCGCACGTCAGCCGGCTCGTCGCGTCGCTCGAGCATCGTCTCGGCATCCGGTTGCTGAACCGCACGACGCGCTCGATGTGCCTGACCGAAGCGGGCGAGCGCTATCTCGCTCGCGCCCGCGACATCACGCTGGCCGTCGATGCGAGCGAGCGCGAGGCGCGCGACGCGCGCGTGCATCCGCACGGCCGGCTGCGCGCGCATTGCAGCGCCAGCATCGCGAACCATTTCGTGATTCCGCTGATCGGGCAATTCCAGGCGCGCTACCCGGACGTCAGCGTCGACCTGACGCTCGCGCCGCACCTGCCGAAACTGGTGCGCGACAGCTACGACGTCGCGGTGATCGCGATGCCGAGCCTGCCGAGTTCCGAGCAGGTCGCGATCGACGTCGGCCGGATCCGCAGCGTGCTGTGCGCGTCGCCCGCGTATCTCGATGCGCACGGCATGCCCGATTCGCCGGGCGCGCTGGTTCACCATCGCTGCGTGCAACTGGTCGCGCCCGCGTATCACGAGCGCATCTGGACGCTGTGGAACGGTGCGGAAGCGCAGACCGTGGACGTGGATCCGTCGATGACGGCCGACGTCGCCGCGTCGCTCGCGATCGCGGTGCGCGAAGGCGCGGGAATTGGCTTGCTGCCGGACTTCGTCGCCGCGGCCGACCTGCGCTCGGGCGCGCTGGTGCGCGTGCTGCCCGACTACCAGGCGGAAGAAATCGGCGTGTTTCTGGTGTACGCGTCGCGCCAGCATCTCGATGCGAAAACGCGTGCATGGGTCGACTTCATGAAGGCCGCGCTGCGCGATGCGTTCGCCCAGGTCCACGACGACGCATGCGCATCACCGGCGGGGAAAAAAAGCCACGCGCCGGGCAAGGCCGGCGCGTGGGCCGGCGCCGCCGCATAGCGGCACGGCGCCGGCGGGCGATGCACGGTTACTGCGGCTTGAACAGCGCGCGCAGGTTCGTCATCGCCATGTCGAGAAAGCCGGTGACGAACGCGTCGAATTCCGGCTGGCGCGCGGCGCCGCCGTGCGACGGTTCGCCGGCGATGTCCCACGTCACCGTGCAGGCGTGGTCGCCGCGCGGTTCGACGCGCATCAGCGCCCACAGATTGCCGATGTCGAACGACGTATGGATCAGGCTCCACGTCATCACCATCGCTTCGTCGTCGTGGCTGTTGAGCTGTTCGACGACGACGTTGCCGTCCGCGAAATGCTTGATGCGCAGCGAGCGCACGCCTTCGCCGATCATGTCGGTATGGTCGAGCCCCGTGATGAAGCGCGAGAAGCCGGCGAAATCGCCGACCACGCGCCACGCATCGCGCGCCGGCACGTCGAGATCGGCCGAGCCGGACAGGATCGGCGTTTGCGGCGCATAGACGAGCGTGGACGGACGGGGTTGCGTTGCAGTACGTTGCAGCATGATGCCTCCTTGATGAATGATGCGATGACAGCGATTGATCAAACGGGGTACGTCTTCACCACGCGGGTTCGGGCTCGGCGTCGCGGCGGGCGTCGTTCGCGCGCGGCGCCGGCTCGGGCGGCGGCGGCATGAAGCCGCATTCGGCGAGATAGCCGAAATGCGCATCGAGCAGCGCGTCGTCCTTGTCCGGATACGTGACGCCGAGCCGGCGCAGCGTCGCCTCGGTGCGCGCGTGATCGATCACGGCCATGTCGCCGATATCGTCCTGCCGGTCGTCGAGATAGAACGCGACGACGTCGAACAACGCATTCGATTCGTCGATCGACAACAGCCGCTCGCGCCAGACCTCGGGCGCCTCGAATCGCAGCGGATAGCCGCGCCGCGCGAGTGCGCGCAGGTAGCCGGCCCAGTCGAGCGGACGCGGGTTGTGCAGATGGAACACGCGCTCGGTGCGCGCACCGTCGAGCGTGCACGCGACGATTGCCCGCGCCAGGTAGTCGACCGGGCTCAGGTCGAACAGCCCGCCCTCGCTCGCGAGCGGCGCGCAGCCGAGCTGCACCGCGCCCTTGAGCAGCAGCAGGATGCGGTTGCGTCCCGGCTGGCACAGCCCCGTGCGCGAATGGCCCGTGATGTTGCCGGGCCGCAGGATCGTCGTGTCGATCCCGCGCGCAGCCGCTTCGGCAACGAGATGCTCGGACACCCACTTCGTCAGGTTGTAGCCGTTGTTGACGAAGGCAGGGCCGGCCTCCGACGGGGCCGCCTCGATCAGGCGGCCCGTCGGGCCCGTCGCGCTCGCCGCGGATAGCGTCGATACGAAATGCAGCGCCTTGCGGCGGCCGCTGCAGCACAGGCGGAGCAGTTCGAGCGTCGAGCCGACGTTCTCCGCGTGCAGGTACGGGTAGTCGTACACGTGGTTCACGTGTGCGCCGTTGTGATGAATCGCGCCGACCTCGGCCGCGAGCGTCTGCCACACCGCATCCGACAGCCCGAGGCGCGGCGCGCCGAGATCGCCGCGCAGCACCCGCACGCGCGGATGCCCGCACAGATGGCCGAGCCCGTTGACGAACGCCGCTTCGTCGAGCCGCCGGCGCGCGCTCGCATCGTCATCGCCGCGCACGACGCAGTAGACGATCTGGTTCGTGCGGCTGATCAGTTCGCTGAGGATGAAGCTGCCCAGGAAACCGTTCGCGCCGGTCAGCAGCACCGCGCCGGGGCCGTCGCCCGCCGGCTGGCCGGCCGGCAGTCGCACGTCGTCGGGCAGGCGGCGATCGTCGTGCACGCGCGCCGGCACGTTCGCGCCGCGCTCGCCCGTTTCGTCGGTCAGCAGCGCCGCGAGCGCGGCGATGGTGGGCCGCTCCATGAAACGCGCGAGCGCCGCGTTGCCGCCCAGCTCGCGCTTCACCGCCAGCATCAGCCGCGACACCAGCAACGAATGGCCGCCCAGTTCGAAGAACGACGCGTCGCGACCGATCTCGTCCGGCGCGAGTTCGAGCAGCGTCGCCCACATCGCGGCGAGACGAAGCTCCAGCGCGCCACGCGGTGCGTCGCGCGTGTCGCTCCCCGCACGCGACACCGGCAGGCGCGCGAGTGCGGCGCGGTCGATCTTGCCGTTCGGCGTCGCGGGCAATACGTCGAGCGCCGTGATGCCGTACGGCACCATGTAGTCGGGCAGCGTGGCGGCCAGCACGGCGCGCAGCGCGTCGGGCGTCGCCGCCGCGTCGACCGGCTTCGCGGCGAACAGGCGGATGCGCTTGCGCTCGTCGGGCACCACCGCGCACTGGCGGTACAGCCCCGCGGTCAGCGCGGCCGTCTCGATCTCGCCCGGCTCGACGCGAAAACCGCGAATCTTCAGTTGCGCGTCGCGGCGGCCCACGTAACGCAGCGTGCCGTCCGGCTCCCAGCTCGCGATGTCGCCGGTCCGGTACATCGTCGCGCCGGGCGCACCGTACGGATCGGCGACGAAACGCTCGGCGCTCAGGTCGGGCCGGCCGAGATAGCCGAGCCCGACGCCCGCGCCGGCGATGCACAGCTCGCCTTCCTCGCCGGTGAGCGTCGGACGGCCGTCGGCCGCGAGCACATGGCAGCGCGCGTTCGCGATCGGCCGGCCAATGCGCCGGTTGCTGTCGCCGGCGCGCAGTTCGCCCGTCGTCGCGAGCACCGTGCATTCGGTCGGCCCGTAGATGTTGTGCAGCCGCCGGTTCGCGCTCCAGCGCGCGATCGTGTCGGGGTCGCACACGTCGCCGCCGGTGACGAGATGCGCGAGCGCGGGCCAGTCGCAATCCGGCAGCGCCGCGAGCAGCGCGGGCGGCAGGAACGCGTGCGTGATGCGCGCGTCGGCGACGAGCGTCGCGAGCGCGTCGAGTTCGCGGCGCTGCGCTTCGCTCGGCGCGACCAGCGTCGCACCGGCGAGCCAGGTCGGGAACATGTCGAGCAGCGACGCATCGAACGCGACCGTCGAGAACTGCAGCACGCGCGACGACGCATCGAGCGACACGTGCGCGCGATACCAGTGGCAGAACTGCACGATGTTCCGGTGCGACAGCATCACGCCCTTCGGCACGCCGGTCGAACCCGACGTGTAGATCGCGACCGCGCAGCGCGCATCGCGGTCCGCATCCCGTTCGAGCGGCCACTGGCCGGCCAGCGCATCGGGTGAGGCGTGCGCGTCCGCTTCCGCGTGCGCGCCGCAGTCGATCACGTCGAGGTCGAATCCGTCGAGCAGCGCCGGCTCGACCGCCCCGCCGACGACGAGCGCCTGCGCCCCCGATTCACGCAGGATCGTCCGGGCCCGTTCGGGCGGAAACGCCGTATCGAGCGGCACGCAGGTCGCGCCGG
This sequence comes from Burkholderia sp. 9775_39, assembly GCF_015712225.1. Taxonomy (NCBI): domain Bacteria; kingdom Pseudomonadati; phylum Pseudomonadota; class Betaproteobacteria; order Burkholderiales; family Burkholderiaceae; genus Burkholderia; species Burkholderia sp. 9775_39. The sequence continues at coordinate 91,357 of NZ_JACCQC010000026.1, forward strand.
CGCCCAGCACACCGACGAGCGCCGGATACAGCGCGACGCCCTTGTCGAGCCGCACCGCGACCACGCGTGGCGCGGCCGGCCGCGCGGCGATGCGCGCGGCAACCTGGCGGGCGCGCGTGACCAGCTCGCGATAGGTCAGTTGGCCGTCGGCCGCGACGAGCGCGCAGGCGTCCGGCGCAGCGGCCGCCGCACGCGACACGAGTTCCGGCAGCGACGGCTCGCACGGCCATTCGGCCGCCGTGTCGTTCGACGCGTGCCAGCCGGCCAGCCGTTCGAGATCCAGCACGATGTCGGCCGGCCCGGGCGGCGTCGCGCGCGGCGCGTCGTTCGGGTCGCTCAGCTCGCGGGCGATCCCGCTCGCGACTTCGTGCATCAGATCGACCGCGCACGCGGCGATCTCGTCCGCGAGATCGGCGCCGTTGAGCGCCGCGCCGAACGCGAGCGTCGCGTCGGCCAGCACGCGCGTGTCGCCCGGCGCCGCGTCGGTCAGCCACGCGACGCGTACCTCGCGCGGCGGAAACGCATCGGCGACGATCTCGCAATGCAGCGGCCGTGCGTGCGCGCAGTGCACGGCGGGGTCCGGCGCGCCGCAGACGATCGACCACTCGGCCGCGTTGCGCAACGGTTCGGGCGCCGGCGCCGGCAGCAGCAGCGCATCGGCCGCGTCGCGCAACGGGCCGTCGCGTCCGTCGGCGATACAGACGGTATGACCGGTCGCCTCGAGTTCAGACGCCAGCCGTGCGGCGAGACGGGTCTGCCCGCCGATCGCAATGATGATCGCTTTCATCGACGTGACTCACAGGTAGTCGGACAAGGCCGCGCGGGTCGGCGCGTGATCGAGCAGGCCGCTCATCCGGAAGAACTGCCGGATGTTGACGATCATCGGATGCTGGCTCGTGATCGGATACGCGCCGACCATGTCGTCCGCGATCCGCGCGCGCTCGGCGGCCGGCAGGTCGAGCGCATCGATCAGGCGGCGATCGAACTGCAGTTGCAGGTCGGCGCTCAGGTATTCGCGCAGGAAGCACGGCAGCCCTTCGCCGAGCGCGAGCCGCGCGGGTTCGTCGATCTCCGACCAGTACAGCTTCACGAGATTGATCCAGAACGCCGAGTGACGGCCTTCGTCCGCGAGGTGATCGGCCATCACGCCCTTCACCGAGCGCTTGAGCGTCGCGTCGCGCGAGAACGCCGCGACTTCCGCCGTGACCGTGTTCTCGGAGATCGCGACGCACAGCAGCTCCATGCCGTCGCGATACTGCGCGCCGACCCGCTCGACCGCGCGCGGAATCGCCCGCGACAACTCGATCTCGCTGTTCGGCGGCAGCGGCGCGATGCCGGTGGCCTCCTCGACCTGCCGCAGGTAGTCCATCGCGACGTACGCGTGGTAGTCCTCGTCGATCACCACCGTCATCGCATCCTGCCGGCACGCGAACGGAAACGGATGCGCGAAGCGGCCGCGCGCGATCCGCAACGCGGTGGCGTTGACGATCTCCGTCTCGAAGATGATCACGTCCTGGATGTACTTGTAGAAGCTTTGCAGCAGGACGAAATCGCGCACCGCATCGCCCGCGTCGACGATCGCCGGGTGCGCGCACAGCGGCTGGCGTTCGAGCGGGTAGTAGCGCAGTTCGTCGTCCTCGACGATCCGCCGCGGGCGCGATCGCACGGTCGCGCGCGCCTCCCAGCGATCGACGTGGCTCACGTAGGTGACGGCGGTCGTCATCGCGTGTCCTCCGGGGAACCGTAGTAATGGATTTCGAGCAGCAGGCAGCCCGCGTCGCTGCGGAACGGGCCATGCGGCGTGCCGGCCGGACGCACGAAGTAGCTGCCTTCCCGATACGTCGCGCGATACTCGCGCGTCGCGACGTCGACCAGGCTCTGGTCGCCGTCGATCAGGTGCACTTCCTCGTGGTAGTCGTGCAGGAACGGCACGCGCGTGCCCGCGCCGGGATCGAACCGCACGATCCGGGTCCGGATGCCGCGCTTCGCGTGCTCGTCCAGCGTATCGACGAGCACGACCTGGTCGATGCCGTCGTCGAACGCCGCCGGGTGCTCCCACTCGAGCGCCGCGAAATCGACGATGCGCTCCGACAGCCCGCGCGCGTTCATGCCGGCACCACGTTGCGGGTCTGGCCGAGATGCGCGAGCAGCCCGTCCCACAGACGCATGCGCTCGTCGATCGCATCGAGCCCGGCCTGCAGCGCTTCCTCGAGCTTCGCCGCGTCGCCGTCGGCCGCCTCGCGGATCATCGCGCGCGCCGCCGGCCCGTGCTCGCCCGAATCCACTTCGATGTGGCGGTCGAGGTAATACACGAGCAGCGGGATCGACGAGCGCTCGATCTTCCATTCGTCGAGCAGCGTGCGGAACATGTCGGGAATCACGTTCTCGCGGCCGTAGAAGAAGTTGCCGAGCACCTGGTGCGTCGCGCCCGACGTGCACGCGGCCATCGTCGCCTCGACGAAGCGGATCACCGGCTCCGGCGCATCGACGGCCTTCAGCGCGGCCGACACCGAGAAGCCCGAGCGCACCAGCGACACCATTTCCTCGATGCGCGAGGTCGACGCGCCGACATCGCGCATCGCGTGCAGGTACAGGTCGTAGTGGCTCATGTGGCCGTTCGGCGTTTCGTCCGATTCCTCGCCGAGCACGATCTCGTTGATCAGGCGCGACGCGTTCGCGTTGCGCGGCGCGACCCACGGCACCGCGACGGTGGTCAGGTCCTGCTGCAGCCGCTTCACGAGCGACATGAAATCCCACACGGCGAATACGTGCCATTCCATGAACACGCGCAGCTCGTCGATGGTACGGATCGATCCGAACACCGGATGATGCGCGAGCCGCTCGTGCTGCTCGCCGATTTTTCGCTCCAGCCCTTCCAGTTGATTCACGGGACTCTCCTAGTAATGTCCGCTCGCGCCAGCCCACTGCGCCGGCTTCCGGCGCCGGAAACCGTTTCCGGCGAATTGCCTGCATGCCGTTTTCGGCTTGCGCAGCAATTTCAGGCGTCGATGCTAAATAAGCTGCCAATTTGCCGCCTATTCAAAACGGACATTCTCATATTCTTTCCGGACCAGACTACTCACCCATCCATCAGAGCCTTTACCGGTAAGGCTTTGACGCATTACCAACAAAACCGCATGGAATTGACAGCCGCAAATCGGGCTGTCTAGGATAAGAATTGCGATTCATCAAAAATGAAATGCACGATGCGAATATGTATTTTCATTAAACAAATACGCGCATTTAATTCATCCACCGGAATAAGCTTTCCAGGAGAAACGACGTGACCGATTCGACGCTTCAATTGCCGCTGTCCGCGCCGCAGCGGGATTTCTGGGAGGCCGCGCTCGCGTATCCCGTCCCGTCGACGCATATCTACGCGGCCGAGTATTTCGACATTCGCGGCGCGCTCGACACCGGTGCATTCGAACGCGCGCTGCGGCAGGTGATCCGCGAGGCGCAGACGCTGCACACGACGCGGATCGTGCTGGATGGCGACACGCCCGTGCGCGTGCTCGATGCTGCGCTCGCCGACGACTGGACGCTCGAACACGTCGACCTCGCCGGCACGAAAGACGCGCACGCCATCGCGCTCGCCGGCATGCGCGCACACTGCACGGGCGCGATCGAGCTGGCGCGCGGGCCGTTCTTCCGCCATACGCTGTACCGCATCGCGCCGGATCACTACTACTGGTATCACGGCTACGCGCACATCCTGGTCGACGGCTATTCGGGCAGCCTGATCGCCACGCGCGCCGCCGAGCTGTACAACGCATTCGCCTCGGGCGCCAAGGCGCCGCCTGCGCGCTTCGCGTCGCTCGCGGAGCTGCAACTGGACGAAGACGCGTACCGCGCGTCCGAACAGTTCGCGCACGATCGCCGCTACTGGCTCGAGCGCTTCGCGGACCAGCCGCGCACGGTCACGCTCGCCGGCCCCGCTCGCTTTCCCGAGCGCGACGACGGGCCCGACCTGCGCGAGACGCGCCTCGCCACCGCAACCGAAAGCGCACGCCTCGAGGCGGTCGCCAGGGATCTCTTCACGTCGACGGTGCCGCGGCTCGTCACCGCGCTGACCGCCGCGTACCTGTACCTGAACACCGGCGCGCACGACATCGTGCTGTCGGTCGCCGCGATGGCGCGCACGTCGGCGCGCGAGCGCCGCACGCCGGCGCAGTGCGCGAACATGCTGCCGCTGCGCCTGCACGTCGAGCCGGGCCACACGCTCGACGATCTGTGCCGCCAGGCGAACCGCGAGATGATCGCGCTGCGCCAGCACCAGCGCTACCGGATGGGCGACCTGCACCGCGAGCTGACGTCGCTCGACAACGGCCAGGGCGTGTTCGGCCCCGAGATCAACATCATGGCGTTCGACTACGACCTGCGGTTCGGCGACTGCGTGACGACGTCGCACAACCTGTCCGTCGGCACCACCGACGACCTGATGGTGAACCTGACCGACCGCCGCAACGGCGAGCCGCTGCGCTTCGACTTCGACGCGAGTCCGCAGTACTACAGCCGTGATGCGCTGAACGCCCACGTCGGCCAGTTCCTGACTGTCATGCGTGTCGCGCTCGACGAACCGTTCGCGACGCTCGGCGCGCTCGAGAGCCGGCTCGACTTTCAACCGGCGGCGCTCGCCGGCTGAGCGCCACCTGCGTCACCGTGTTGCCCCGTCAAACCGAATCACTACGGAGTCCTGTCATGTCCTATTCGGAATCGCGCTTCTGGCATCCCCGGCAACATCCGCTCGCCGCGTCGCGCCCGCCGGTCCGCATCACGCGCGGCGAAGGCTGCTATCTGTACGACGACACCGGCCGGCCGTATCTCGACGCAGTCGCGTCGCTGTTCAACGTGTACGTCGGCCACGGCCGGCGGGAAATCAAGGAAGCGATCATCCGGCAGCTCGACGAGCTCGAATATCACCCGGTGTTTGCCGGGTTCAGCCATCCGCGCGCGGAAGAACTGTCGGCGCGGCTGGTCGGCATGCTGCAGCCGGAAGACATGAGCCGCGTGATCTTCGGCTCCGGCGGCTCGGACGCGGTCGAGGCCGCGCTGATGATCGCGCGGCAGTACTGGAAGGTGTCCGGGCAGCCCGAGCGCACCAAGTTCATCGCGCTGCGCCAGGCCTATCACGGCTCGCACTTCGGCGGCAGCTCCGTCACGGGCAACACCGTCTACCGCCGCAACTACGAGCCGACGCTCGCCGGCTGCTTCCACGTCGAGACGCCGTGGATCTATCGCAACCCGTTCACGCACGACCCGGAAGAGCTCGGCCGCCTGTGCGCGTCGCTCGTCGAGCGCGAGATCCTGTTCCAGGGCCCCGATACCGTGGCCGCCTTCATCGCCGAACCGGTGCAGGCGACGGGCGGCATCATCGTGCCGCCCGCGAACTACTGGCCGCTGGTGCGCGAAGTGTGCGACCGCCACGGCGTGCTGCTGATCGCCGACGAGGTGGTGACCGGCTTCGGCCGGACCGGCGCGGCGTTCGGCAGCCGCGGCTGGGGCGTCGCGCCCGACATCATGTGCCTGGCGAAGGGCGTGTCGTCAGGGTATCTGCCGCTCGGCGCGACCGTCGTCAACCGTCGCATCGAGAACGCGTTCGCGTCCAACCCGGGCGGCATCGGCACGCTGATGCACGGCTACACCTACTCGGGCCACCCGATCGTCTGCGCGGCCGCGCTCGCGAACCTGCAGATCATCGTCGACGAGGATCTCGCCGGCAACGCGGCGCGCGAAGGCGCGTACCTGCTGGAACGGCTGCAGCCGCTGGTCGACCGCTATCCGGTGGTCGGCGACGTGCGCGGCAAGGGCCTGCTGGTCGGCATCGACCTCGTGAAGGACAAGGTCACGCGCGAATCGATCGATCCGTCGGACGGCTATGCGGCCGCACTGGCCGACGCGGCGCGCGATGCCGGCGTGCTGATCCGCTCGCTCGGCAACCGGCTCGCGATCGCGCCGCCGCTCGTGATCGGTCGCGAGGACGTCGACCGGATCGTGCATGCGATCGAGCATGCGTTCGAAGCGGTGCCGCGCTGGACCGCCCGCTGAACGCGGCAGCAGGGGCGGCAGTGGCGGCGGTCAGCGCGCCGCCGCTTCCGCCGCCGCGAGGTACTGGCTCGGCGTGACGCCGAACGCGCGCTTGAAGGTGGCCGCATAGGTGGTCGGGCTGCGATAGCCGACCTGGTGCGCGGCCTGCGTGACGGGCATGCCGCTCGCGAGCAGCGCGAGTGACATCGACAGCCGCAGTTGCTGGCGCCACGCGGCCACGCTCATGCCGGTCTCGCTGCGAAACAGGCGCGCCAGATGGCGCGCGCTCAGCGCGGCGTCGCGTGCGAGCGTGTCGAGCGGCAGTTCGCAGTGCGGCTCGCGCTGCAGTCGCTCGCACAGCTTCAGCAGACGCCGGTCGCGCGGCAGCGGCAACGTGAGCGGCGTCTGCGCGAGTTCGCTCAGTTCGTCGGCGAACAGGCGCACGAGCGGATCGTGGTCGACGCTGCAATCGAACGGATGCGACACGCGCGTGGCGAGCTCGCGCAGCAGCGGCGAGACGGTCATCGCGCACAGCGTGGCCGGCAGCCGCGCGCCGAGCGCGTCGCCGAGATAGAGCGAGCAGAGCTGGACGTCGTCGGCCACGCGCATCGCATGAACGGTGCGCGCCGGAATCCAGATCGCGCGCAGCGGCGGGGTGATCCAGCGCTGGCCTTCGACGTCGAGTACTAATACGCCGCGCGTCGTAAACAATAGTTGCCCGGCCTGATGCGCGTGCGGGGCATACTCGTGAGCAAGCGCGCGGGCGGGGGCCGACGCGCAGGGCGGTTCGATCGCGCGGATCCCGCCGAAGGCGAACGCGCGCGCACCGGCGCGCGCGAGGAGAGGCACGTCTTGAACGCTGGTCATGGTCGATCAGTCCTGATACGAAACCGGAGGGGTACCGCAACACGTGAAACGACGGGGGGACAGTGCCCGCGCAAGCGGGCCCGTCGTGCGAACAGCCGCCATTAAACCGGCGTCGGCTTCGCCTCAAAACTGTCCTTTTGAACAGGATACGCGCGGGCCGCAATGTACGGCCCGCCCACACCGACGAGGATCACCGATGGACCTGACAATACTGCACGACTGTTTCGACGCACTACAGCGCGCACCCACCGCGGAAGCCGCGTTCCCGCCGATTGCCGCCGCCGCGGCCGCGCTCGGATTCCGGTATTGCGTGTACGGCTTGCGCCGCACGCTGCCGCTCGCCCGGCCCGACATGCAGATCGTCGGCAATCATCCACGCGAATGGGAACACCGTTATGTGAAATTCGGCTACGTCACCATCGATCCGATCATCAAGCGGGTCGCGAGCCAGCCGCGGCCGGTCGTATGGAATGCGTTCGACGAATCGGGCGACACCGCGTTCTGGCACGACGCGGCGTGCTTCGGGATGCGTTACGGCTGGTCGCACGGCGGCTACGACCGGGCCGGCAACCTCGGCGTGCTGACGCTCGTGCGCGACACGACGCCGCTCGACGCGGACGAAATCTCGCGGTTGCGCGCACCCTGTGCGAGCCTCGCGCATGCGGCGCATGCGTACCTGATGCCGCGCCTCGCCGATCCGATCGCGCCGGTCGGCACCGGGCTGACGCTGCGCGAGCGCGAGGTACTGGCGTGGACGGCCGACGGCAAGACGGCCTACGAGATCGGGATGATCTTCGGGATCGCGGAGCGGACGGTGAAGTTCCACCTGCAGAACGCCGTCGTGAAGCTCGACGCGATGAACAAGACGCATGCGGCCACCAAGGCCGCCATGCTCGGGCTGCTGCCCTGACGGCGCGCACGCGCGCGCCGTGATCTGAAAGGAAAACCCGGGCGGGCTCTGCCGCCCGGGTTTCGACCCGATTATGCGACGGCCTGCACCGCCGGCTGTCCGGCAAAGAAGGTTGCCTGCACAACCTCATCCGCGCGCGCATACGCACGGTTCACGCCGCTGATCACCGCACGAATCGACGCGGTCGTCAGGTTCGCATCGACACCGACACCGAACGCGCTGCCGCGCACGCCCGTACCGGCCAGTTCGGCGATCGCGATCGCCTTCGCATCGGCGCCCTGCGACAGCGCGCGTTCCTCGTAATGCTGGATCCGCAGCGGCGTGTGCAATGCATGCATCAGCGCGTCGAGCGGGCCGTTGCCTTCGCCACGCAGCACGCGGCGCTCGCCGTGCACGTCGGCGGTCAGCACGATCGTCTCGCGGCCGTCGCGCTCGGTCAGCTCATGGCCGACATAACGCAGCGGCGTGTCGCTTTCGACGTATTCCTGCTGGAACAGCGCCCAGATCTGCGCGCTCGTCACCTCGTGCCCGCTCTCGTCGGTCAGGCGCTGCACGGCCGCGCTGAAATCGACCTGCATGCGGCGCGGCAACGCGACGCCGTAGCCCTGTTCGAGCAGGTATGCGATCCCGCCCTTGCCCGACTGGCTGTTCACGCGAATGATCGAATCGTACGTGCGGCCGAGGTCGTTCGGATCGATCGGCAGGTACGGGACTTCCCATACGGTGTCCGCGCGCTGAACCGCGAAGCCCTTCTTGATCGCGTCCTGGTGCGAGCCCGAGAACGCGGTGAACACGAGGTCGCCGACATACGGATGGCGCGGGTGGACCGGCAGCTGCGTGCACTCCTCGGACGTGCGCGCGACTTCGTTGATCTGCGAGAAATCGAGGCCCGGATCGACGCCCTGCGTGTACAGGTTCAGCGCGAGCGTCACGAGGTCGACGTTACCCGTGCGTTCGCCGTTGCCGAACAGGCAGCCCTCGATCCGGTCGGCGCCGGCCATCACCGCGAGCTCGGCCGCCGCGACCGCGGTGCCGCGGTCGTTGTGCGGGTGCACCGACAGGATCAGCGAGTCGCGGCGCGCGAGGTTGCGGTGCATCCACTCGATCTGGTCCGCGTAGTAATTCGGCGTGCCGATTTCCACCGTGGCCGGCAGGTTCACGATCGACTTGCGCTCGGGCGTCGGCTGCCACACGTCGAACACCGCGTCGCACACTTCCTTCGCGAAATCGAGTTCGGTCGCCGTAAACGTTTCCGGGCTGTACTGCAGCGTGAATTGCGTGTCGGTCGCCGCATCGGCGCATCGCTTGATCGTGCGCGCCGCGTTCACCGCCAGTTGCTTCACGCCGTCGCGATCGAGGCTGAACACGATCTTGCGGAATTCCGGCGCGGTCGCGTTGTACAGGTGCACGATCGCGCGCTTCGCGCCGCGCAGCGACGCGAAGGTGCGCTCGATCAGGTCGTCGCGCGCCTGCGTCAGCACTTCGATCGTCACGTCGTCGGGAATGTGGCCGCCCTCGATCAGTTCGCGGACGAAGTTGAAGTCGGTTTCGGACGCGGACGGGAACGCGACCTCGATCTCCTTGAAGCCGATCGCCACCAGCGTCTTGAACATCCGCATCTTGCGCGTGGCGTCCATCGGCTCGAACAGCGCCTGGTTGCCGTCGCGCAGGTCGGTGCTCATCCAGATCGGCGCCTGCGTGATCGTGCGCGACGGCCACGTGCGGTCGGGCAGGTTGACGGGCGTGAACGGTCGGTATTTCGTCGCGGGGTTCTTCAGCATCATGATGTCGGTCCTCGGTCTGTTTGTCGGTGAAGCGCGGCGCGGCAGCCATCGGCATCAGGAGCCGGCGACGTGCGCAGCGGTGAAAACGGCAAAAAAGCGGCACAACGGCAAAGCGGTACGGCAAACGACGGCCTTGGCGGTTGGGCGACCGGGACGGAGCGGAGTGGTGACGGAAGAAAGACGAACTCAGGCGCCGGTCGACAACCGGGGCCAGGTCGGTGATGCGGGGAAAATCTGGCGCTTCAGGAAAGAAGCAGATGGAAAGCGCGCAGCCGCAGACCCAGCCCGGAGAAACGGGCTAGTAGTCGTAGCGAGAAGAGGAACTGGGCGGCGTGCATGACCGGCATCAAATCACAGGGTGGCCACGGCTGTCAACCGGGCGCATTCATTCCGCGTCGTCCCCCGACACGCGCGTTGGCGCAGAATCAGTCCAGTCCGATAGGCGGCGGCTGGCCCCATCGATATGCTTCACGGGTGCGGCGCCGGTGAGGCCCTATTCATGTTCGGAGTGAGTCGGTCCATCCTCTTCGCCGGCGCCGCACACCCCTCCCTGCAATCGGGCTTCGGTGTGGGCGTTCGACGGTGGCCGGTGGGCGCGGCCACGACAGAGATGCTGATGTTGAAACGAAACGCTGCCATATGCGAACGCCGAGCGTCTGCTCCGAAGTCCGATTGCCCTCCGCCTCTCCCGCCCCGCTCGCGCATCGTTCAGGAAAACGATACACGCATCGATATAATTTCTCGAATATATCGAAATCCACTTCATTAATTACTTTTCGCTCAATCGATTGGCATTGCTTTTCGATTTACTGAACAATAGCCATTCACGTACGAATATTTTTTTATTTATTTTTCGTCATGCTCGGTACGTCGCGTTTCAAACGGCAAACGTTTGCGCGACGAGGCCCCTGGCCTTACCTAATAATCCACAGGAGAAAAGCATGGCTGATTCTCAAACGTCATCCAACCGCGCCGGCGAATTCTCAATTCCGCCGAATACCGATTTCCGCGCGATTTTCTTCGCGAATGCCGCCGAGCAACAGCACATCAAATTGTTCATCGGCGACAGCCAGGAACCCGCCGCGTATCACAAGCTGACGACGCGCGACGGCCCGCGCGAAGCCACGCTGAATTCCGGCAACGGCAAGATCCGTTTCGAAGTGTCGGTGAACGGCAAGCCGTCGGCGACCGACGCGCGCCTCGCGCCGATCAACGGCAAGAAATCGGACGGCTCGCCGTTCACGGTCAACTTCGGGATCGTCGTGTCGGAAGACGGCCACGACAGCGACTACAACGACGGGATCGTCGTGCTCCAGTGGCCGATCGGCTGACCTGACGCACATTCGACGACCGACCGCCGCCGGCCGCGCCGCGTCCGCGCCGGCCGGCGGTTTGCGCCCGGTACGGCGGCGCCTCGCCCCCGACCGGCCCCGCCCTCCCTCCGGAG
>NZ_JACCQC010000027.1:0-98559 GCF_015712225.1 Burkholderia sp. 9775_39
GCCCACGCGCTGGCAGCGCGTCGCCGCCGCGCTCGCCGAGGAACTGCAGCGCGTGCGCGACGCCGCGCACGCCGAAGGCCATGCGGCCGGCCATGTCGAAGGCCAGGCGCTCGGCTACCAGGCCGGTTTCGAGCAGGGCCGCGAACAGGGTTTCGAGGCCGGCCAGGCCGACGCCCGCGAACAGGCCGCGCAGCTCGCGGCGCTCGCCGCGTCGTTCCGCGAAGCCGTGTCCGCCGTCGAACACGATCTCGCATCCGAGCTCGCGCAGCTCGCGCTCGACATCGCGCAGCAGGTCGTGCGCCAGCACGTGAAGCACGACCCGGCCGCGCTGGTCGCCGCCGTGCGCGACGTGCTCGCGGCCGAACCCGCGCTGTCCGGCGCGCCGCATCTCGCGGTGAATCCGGCCGACCTGCCCGTCGTCGAAGCGTATCTGCAGGACGATCTCGACACGCTCGGCTGGAACGTGCGCACCGACGCGTCGATCGAGCGCGGCGGCTGCCGCGCGCACGCCGCGACCGGCGAGGTCGACGCGACGCTGCCCACGCGCTGGCAGCGCGTCGCCGCCGCGATCGGCAAGGTGAGCACGTGGTGACGCGCTCGCCCAACGCGTTCGCGCACGACGGCATGACGCCGCTCGAACGCGAGCTCGCGCTCGCGTCGTTCGGGCCGGCGGCCGCGCACGATCCCGCGGACGACGCCACGCCGCACGCCGCATCCGCGGCTGCCGACGCCGCCCCGCGCGCGCCGCACAATCCGCATCTCGCGCACTGGCGCACGCACCTGAACGGGCTCGCCGCGCGCAGCCACCGCGCGCTGCCGCTGCGGCCGTGCGGACGCCTCACGCGCGCGGCCGGCCTCGTGCTCGAGGCGATCGGGCTGCGCCTGTCGGTCGGCGCCGAATGCACGATCGAACTGCCGCCCGGCAGCACGCTGCCGCACGCGGAAGCCGAAGTCGTCGGCTTCGCCGGCGACCGCCTGTTCCTGATGCCGACCACCGACGTCGCCGGCGTCCTGCCCGGCGCCCGCGTGTGGCCGCGCGAAAGCGCGCCCGTCGCCGATCCGCTCGCGGGCGCGAAGCGGCTGCCGGTCGGCTGGGAGATGCTCGGGCGCGTCGTCGACGCGTCGGGCCGCCCGCTCGACGGCCTCGGCCCGCTCGCGTCGAAAGTCGATGCGCCGCTGTCGGCGCCGTCGATCAACCCGCTCGATCGCGAGCCGATCCACCACGTACTCGACGTCGGCGTGCGCGCGATCAACGCGCTGCTCACCGTCGGCCGCGGCCAGCGAATGGGCCTGTTCGCCGGCTCCGGCGTCGGCAAGTCGGTGCTGCTCGGCACGATGGCGCGCTATACGAGCGCGGAAGTGATCGTGATCGGCCTGATCGGCGAACGCGGCCGCGAAGTGAAGGAATTCATCGAACAGATCCTCGGCGAGGACGGGCTCGCGCGCTCGGTCGTCGTCGCGGCGCCGGCCGACGTGTCGCCGCTGTTGCGGATGCAGGGCGCCGCGTACGCGACGTCGCTCGCCGAGTATTTCCGCGACCAGGGCAAGCACGTGCTGCTGCTGATGGATTCGCTGACGCGCTATGCGATGGCGCAGCGCGAGATCGCGCTGGCGATCGGCGAGCCGCCCGCGACGAAAGGCTATCCGCCGTCGGTGTTCGCGAAGCTGCCCGCGCTCGTCGAGCGCACCGGCAACGGCCCCGAAGGCGGCGGCTCGATCACCGCGTTCTACACGGTGCTGACCGAGGGCGACGACCAGCAGGACCCGATCGCCGATTCGGCGCGCGCGATCCTCGACGGCCACATCGTGCTGTCGCGTGCGCTCGCCGAGGCCGGCCACTATCCCGCGATCGACATCGAGGCGTCGATCAGCCGCGCGATGACCGCGCTGATCGACGAAACGCATCTCGACCACGTGCGGCAGTTCAAGCAGATGCTGTCGCGCTACCAGCGCAATCGCGACCTGATCGCGGTCGGCGCCTACGCGCCCGGCCGCGACGCGCAGCTCGACCGCGCGATCGCGCTCTACCCGCGCATCGAAGCGTTCCTGCAGCAGGGCTTTCGCGAATGCGCGCCGTTCGCATCGAGCCTCACTGCGCTCGATGCGCTGTTCGACGCTTACGGAGGCTGATCCCGATGGCCCACGGCTTTCCCCTTCAGCTGCTGCTCGACCGCGCGCAGGAAGACCTCGACTCGGCCGCGAAGCAGCTCGGCGCCGCGCAGCGCGACCGCACCGCGGCGGCCGAACAGCTCGACGCGCTGCTGCGCTATCGCGACGAATACCACGCACGCTTCGCGCAATCCGCGCAAAGCGGGATGCCGGCCGGCAACTGGCGCAATTTCCAGGCGTTCATCGACACGCTCGATGCCGCGATCGCGCAGCAGCGCAGCGTGCTCGCCGCGGCCGAAGTCCGCATCGACGAGGCGCGCCCGAACTGGCAGCAGAAGAAGCGTACCGTCGGCTCGTATGAAATCCTGCAGGCGCGCGGCGTCGCGCAGGAAGCGCAGCGCGACGCCCGGCGCGAACAGCGCGACGCCGACGAACACGCCGCGAAGATCCTGCGCATGCGGGCCGACGCGGCCCGCTCGTCGTAACCGACCACCGCCTTCGAACGAGAGAACCGTCATGCCTCCCCTGCCCCTGCTCGGCGCGCTGCTCGACACCGCCGGCGCCGCACTCAAGGTCGCCCGTGGCTCGGGTGCGTCCGCCGCCGGCGCCGATGCGGCCGCTGCCACGAGCGCCGTGCCGTTCGCGCAGACGCTCAAGCAAAGCGTCGCCACGCGCGGCGATACGGCCAACGCCGGTACGCCGGACGCGTCGACCAGACCGGCTTCGTCGAAGCCGGCCGCCGGCGCGAAACCGTCCGGCACCGACGACGACACGGCGACCGACGACACGCCCGCGAACGCCGCCACCGCGAACCCCGACGCCGCCGCCCTCGCGGCCGCCGCGGCCGTGCAGGCGCAACTGCAGGCGCGCCCGGACACCGCGACGCCGGCCGACGCGGCGACCGCCGCCGCGGCCGCCACCACGCAAAAGACGGCCGTGTCCGGCCAGCCGGACGCCACGGCGACGCTCGCCGATCATGCGGCCAAGGACGCGACCGCGCAGCCGACCGACCCGGCATCGAGCCGCGACGCGCTGCAAGCGGCGCTCGCCAAGCTGACGGGTGGCGCGGGCGCGATCACGATGCCGGCGACCGGCACGAGCGCCGCCGCCACGCCGACGACGCCGGCAGCGACCGCGTCGAACGCCGCCGCCCCGCTGACACCGAAAGTGCCGACGTTCGACCGCACGCTCGCCGACGCGAAAGGCGCGCTCGCCACCCAGCCCGCGCCGACCCAGGTCACGCCGCAAACGCTGCAGGCCGACGCGAACGCGCAGTCCGGCGCCCAGCACGCGCTCACGGCAGCCAGCAACGCGACGGACCCGGCCGCCAGCGCGACGCTCGCGGCGGGCGCCACGGCTGCCGCCGCCGCGCAGGCGAACCTGCAACTGTCGCCGGCCGCCGGCGCGATCGCCGCCGCCAACGCACACGCGCTCGCGCCGCACGTCGGCACGGCCGACTGGACGGATGCACTGAGCCAGAAAGTGGTGTTCCTGTCGAACGCGCACCAGCAGAGCGCCGAGCTGACGCTCAACCCGCCCGATCTCGGGCCGCTGCAGGTCGTGCTGCGCGTCGCGGACAACCATGCGCACGCGCTGTTCGTGTCGCAGCACGCGCAGGTGCGCGACGCGGTCGAAGCCGCGCTGCCGAAGCTGCGCGAAGCGATGGAAGCAGGCGGACTCGGGCTCGGCAGCGCAACCGTCAGCGACGGCGGCCTCGCGTCGCAGCAACAGCAGCCCAACCCGCAGCAGACTTTCGCCGGCGGCCAGTCGTCGCGACGCGGGAACGGCGGACCGTCAGCCGTCGATGCACCTGTCGACGCCGCGCAATCCGCACCGGTCGCCGCGCGCGCGAGCCGCGCCGGCCTCGTCGATACGTTTGCCTGAGCATGGCCGCTGCCGTGCGCGCGCCGCGCCTAGCGGCCGTGCACCGCGGTAGCCGCCTCGCCGCGCGGCACACCGCCGCGGCGCGCCGCGACGATGAAGTCCGCCGCGCGTTCGCCGATCATCACCGACGGCGCATTCGTATTCCCGCCCACCAGCGTCGGCATCACCGACGCATCCACCACGCGCAATCCGTCGACGCCGCGCACGCGCAGTTGCGGATCGACGACCGCGCGCGCATCGGAGCCCATCCGGCAGGTGCCGACCGGGTGATAGATCGTGTCCGCATGCGCGACGATCGTCGCGCGCAGCTCCGCTTCGCTCTGGTCCGGCCGCGTGTACAGCTCGCGCCCGCCCTGCGACGCGAGCGGCGCCTGCGACAGGATGCGGCGCATCGCCTGCGCGCCGCGCACCAGCAGGTCGAGATCGCGTGAATCGCTGAAGAAGCGCGGATCGATCAGCGGCGCGTCGCGCGCATCGCCGCTCGCGAGCGCGACCGTGCCGCGGCTGAACGGCCGCAGCGCGCACACGTGCAGCGAATAGCCGAAGCCCCAGTGCATCTTGCGGTTGTGGTCGTCGACGAGCGCCGTGCAGAAATGCAGTTGCAGGTCGGGACGCGCGAGCGACGGATCGCTCTTGATGAAACCGCCGGCCTCCGCGACGTTGCTCGTCATCATCCCGGTGCGGCTCGAGAAATAGCGCGCGAGCGCCGGCGTCATCTTCGCGATGCCGCGCACGCACACGCCGACCAGCTCCGACGAATTCACGCGCGTGTTGATGATGAAATCGATGTGGTCGATCAGGTTCGTGCCGACGTCCGGCGCATCCTGCACGACCGCGATCCCGTGGCGGCGCAGTTGCTCCGCCGGGCCGATTCCCGAACACATCAGCAGTTGCGGCGAATTGAACGCGCCGGCCGACAGGATCACTTCCGCGCGTGCGCCGAGCGTCTCGACCCGCCCGTTGCGCGACACCACGACGCCGACCGCGCGCTTGCCGTCGAAGCCGACGCGCAGCACCGTCGCATCCGTGAGCACGTGCAGGTTCGGCCGGTTGCGGCCGTAGATATACGCGCGCGCCACGCTGCAGCGCGAACCGTCGCGATGCGTGACCTGATAGAAGCCGACGCCTTCCTGCGTCGCGCCGTTGAAGTCGTCGTTCAGCGGATAGCCGGCGGCATGCGCGGCCTGAATGAATCGTTCGGAGAACGGATTGCGAAAGCGCAGATCGGAAACGGTCAACGGGCCGTCCGCGCCGTGCCACGCGTCGGCGCCGCGTTCGTTGCCTTCCGCGCGGCGGAAATACGGCAGCACGTCCTGCCAGCCCCAGCCCGTCGCGCCGAGCTGCGCCCACTCGTCGTAATCGCCTGGGTGGCCGCGCGTATAGATCATCGCGTTGATCGCGCTCGAGCCGCCCATCCCGCGCCCGCGCGGCTGGTAACCGCGCCGCCCGCCGAGGCCCGGCTGCGGCACCGTCTCGTAGCCGTAGTTGGTGCCGAGCTTGAACGGCACCAGCGCCGCGATGCCGACCGGCATGTTGACCAGCAGGTTGCGCTCCGTATGCGAGCCGGCCTCGATCAGTGCGATCGTCGCATCGGGGCAGGCATCGGCGAGACGGCCGGCCAGGCTCGAGCCACCCGAACCGCCGCCGACGATGATGTAGTCGTATTGCATGTCACGTCTCCGTCGTGTCATGGAAGGCGCGCCGGCACCGCCGCGCGACCGCGTCCCCTCTTGTGTTCGGGCATTGTAGGAATGGCCGTCCCGTGCGCGGCACGCGGATTCAAGAGCGATTCCTCTAAACGCCCGCGTGAACTAAATTTAAGATGTATCGAATCGCTTCGCGCGATGCACCGGCCACGAGAAGCCGACTCGTCGCGAAACGGGAGGAACGACGATGCAGCGCCAGATCCTGCAGGCCGCGTGTCGACCGGATGATCCGGAGGTCACGCGCGCGGCCCGCATTTCATTTCAAACGGCGGCCTGCGCGACGACGTACGGCGTCATGCGCGCAGTCGGTGGAAATCGAACGGCACGCGCCATCGCCGACCGTTTGGACGGTGTGTCGACGTCGCTGCACGATGAGCGGCGACGGGTCGTCGCGTACCCGTCGCGCGGCCCTGCTGCGGTGCACCGGCAGGCGTGCGCGCAACGGCATCGCGCACCCGCTCGTCACCGTATCGGATCGTGCGCGCCTGCCGTGCGGCGCACTTTTCGGACGGGGACACCGTCGCGCGGATACGACGCTTGCCGCATACCGCAACCGGTTTTCGAACACCCGTCGCATCCGGCCCCGTGCCGCGCGACCCGCATCACCCGATCCGCGTCGCCGCGCTCGCCGAGCGTGCGCGTGCGGCGTGACGGCCGGCCGATCAGCCAGGCCCAACTGGAGGAGACGACATGAAGAACGACCTGCCCGAACTGGCCCCGCAAGCACTGCCGTCGGTCGATGCGCTGACGTCGCTGCTGCACGACCAGCGCGCGGCGTACCTGCGCGCACCGTACCCGGCATGGGACACGCGTGCGCAGCACCTGCGCGCGCTGCGCACGATGCTGATCGATCACGCGGATGCGCTCGCCGACGCGATCAGCGCCGATTTCGGCCATCGCGCGAAGCAGGAAGTGCTGCTGTCGGAAATCTGGATGGCGAAGGAAGAGATCGACGACGCGCTGAAGCACGGCAAGCGCTGGATGAAGCCGATCCGCAAGCCGATGAACAAGTGGCTGCGCCCGGCGCGCGCGAAGGTGATTCCGCAGCCGCTCGGCGTGGTCGGCATCGTCGTGCCGTGGAACTATCCCGTGCTGCTCGCGGCGGGCCCGCTGATCTGCGCGCTCGCCGCCGGCAACCGCGCGATCATCAAGATGTCCGAACTGACGCCGCGCACGTCGGCGCTGTTCGAGCAGCTCATCGGCAAGACCTTCACGCGCGACCACGTCGCGGTCGTGAATGGCGACGCGGAGATCGGCGCCGCGTTCAGCGCGCTGCCGTTCGATCACCTGTTGTTCACCGGCTCGACGCAGGTCGGCCGCCACGTGATGCGCGCGGCCGCGGACAACCTCACGCCCGTCACGCTCGAGCTCGGCGGCAAGTCGCCGGCGATCGTCGGCCCGAATGCGCGCTTCGACGCGGCCGTCGATGCGATCGTCGCCGGCAAGACGCTGAACGCCGGCCAGACCTGCATCGCGCCCGACTACGTGCTGCTGCCGCGCGGGATGGAAGGCGCGTTCATCGAACGCGCGCGGACCCGCTTCGCGAAGCTGTATCCGGACCTGTCGGCCAACGGCGACTACACGACGATCGTGTCGCCGCGCCACTACGCCCGCCTGCAGCAACTCGCGAGCGGCGCGCAGGCGGCCGGCGCGCAGTTGCATCCGCTGTCCGATGCGCAGTCCGATCCCGCATCGCGCCGCTTCGTGCCGTGCGCGCTCACGCAGGTGCCCGCCACGTCGCAACTGATGCAGGAGGAAATCTTCGGGCCGCTGCTGCCGCTCGTGCCGTACGAGCGGCTCGACGAAGCGATCGCGTACGTCAATGCGCGCCCGCGTCCGCTCGCGCTGTACCTGTTCGACGAGGATGGCGGCACGATCGACCGCGTGATGCGCGAAACGATCTCGGGCGGCGTCTCGATCAACGAAACGCTGATGCACATCGCATGCGGCAGTTTGCCGTTCGGCGGGGTCGGGGCGAGCGGCATGGGTGCGTACCACGGCTACGATGGCTTCGTGACGTTCTCGAAGATGAAGCCGGTGCTCACGCAGGCGCGCCTGAACGCGCGCAACCTGCTCGCGCCGCCGTACGGCAAGCGCTTCGCCGCGCTGATCAAGCTGATGCTGAAGTTCTGAGCCGGACGGGCCGCGTCGCGGCCCTGTCCAACCTGCCGCGCGGCAGGGATGCCGCGCGCGCAACGGTCACACGGGCCAGAGCGGCCCTTCCTGCATCGCGCCGATCTGCTCGCGCAGTTCGAGCACGCGCGCTTCCCAGTAACGATGCGTGTTGAACCACGGGAACGCGGCCGGAAACGCCGGATCGTCCCAACGCCGCGCGAGCCACGCCGCGTAGTGGATCAGCCGCAGCGTGCGCAGCGCTTCGACGAGATACAGCTCGCGCGGCTCGAATTCGCAGAAATCCTCGTAGCCGGCGAGCAGGTCCGCCAGCGCGCGCGACGCGCCTTCGCGATCGCCCGGCAGCAGCAACCACAGATCCTGCACGGCCGGCGCCATCCGGCTATCGTCGAAGTCGACGAAATGCGGGCCGGCATCGGTCCACAGCACGTTGCTCGGATGACAGTCGCCATGCGTGCGCAGCAGGCGAATCTCGCCCGCGCGCTCGAACGCCGCCTCGACGCCTTCGAGCGCCAGCGCGACCGCGGTCTCGTACGCCGGTCTTACGTCATCCGGAATGAAATCGTGCGCGAGCAGGTAGTCGCGCGGCTCGTAGCCGAACGTGCCGATGTCGAGCACGGGACGCGCGACATACGGCTGCGTCGCACCGACCGCATGAATACGGCCGATGAAGCGGCCGAGCCATTCGAGCGTGTCGCTGCGGTCGAGATCGGGTGCGCGCCCGCCGCGCCGCTCGAAGATCGAGAAGCGGAAACCGTCGAACGCGTGCAGCGTGCGGCCGTCGAACGATCGCGCGGGCACCGCCGGAATCTCGCGCGCGGCGAGTTCGGCGACGAACGCATGCTCTTCGAGAATCGCGTCGTCCGACCAGCGCGCCGGGCGATAGAACTTCGCGACGACGGGCGGGCCGTCTTCGATACCGACCTGGTAGACGCGGTTTTCGTAGCTGTTCAGGGCAAGCAAGCGCCCGTCGGTGCGCAGGCCGGCCGGCATCAGCACGCTGTCGAGCGCGTCGAGCACGCATTCGGGCGTGAGGCCGGCGAACGGCGGGCTGGCGGGAGAAGCGGGAGCGGAGGTGGCGTCTGTCATGCCCCGCATTGTGCCGCCTGCCGGACCGAAAGACGAGCGTCCGGTGCGATGGGTGCTTAGTGAAGCGCCGCGCCGGCCGGCAGAACGGATTCGCCGGTGTCGATCAGGTCCTCGAGAAAGAACGGCTCGGTGTTGAGTTCTTTCGACTCACCCGGCACGCCCGCGTACCAGGTCACCATGGCCATGTCGCCCAGGATGCGCTGGACGATGCCGCGCGCGCCTTTCGGCACCGCGATATGGGTAGTGCAGACGATCGACCCGATATGCATGATGGTTCCCCACTCTTGAATCTTGAAACCCGGCCCGCTGGCGAGCCGGCAAATGCACGATCCGCGCCGCTCTCGGCGGAGCGTTGCGCGTGATCCCATTGTTCACGGTTTATCGAAGCGCGAAAAGAAGAAGAAGCAGGCGAAGTGCCGCGAATTCGTCGAATGTCTCCAATCAACCACTGCGTCGGGCACGTACTTGCCCGCCCGGTTACCCCCATCATACCCTGTCGAATGTGACTGACCACCGAAACCGCCCGGCGCCGCCGTACGCACATGATTGACGCAACGCGCGTGCCGCTTCGCTTCGCCGCTGCCGAATCATCGGAACACTGCACGCGACCGACCGGAATCACGTCGCGTGCGTCGCATGTCGATCGCTTTCCACCGTTCGTCGAACGCTTGCGTGCGTACCGGCATCGGCCTGCATCGACGCACGACGCCGCTCGCGATATGCAGCCGCCGACAAGAGTTGCGCTCGATGGCTGCGTTGCGGTACCTTAGGCTTTCATTCGCGTTCAACCGCACTCCGACACGATGTATCCGCTCACGTCCGCCCTCGCAAAATCCCGGCCGCAGTTCGACTCGCGGCCGCAGGCGTGCGTGCATCCGTCGGTCCTTCCTCCTCCTGTCGCACCGCCGCTCGTCTGCGCTGCGCCGCCCCCTCCGGCGGCACGCGCCGGCTGACTCGCCGGCTTTTCGTTTTCGTCTTCCCTTCGCGCCGTGGGCTGCAGGTGCGTGCGTCATGACGCACGGCACGTTGCCGCGCGCGCGGATGGAACGTTTCGATCCGTTCGACAGGTGGATTCACATGGTTTCGTTCAAACGCGCGCTGGCCGCGCATGGCGCGACGTCGCTCTTCGTACTGCTGTGGAGCAGCGGCGCGATCTTCGCTGAACTCGGTCTGCGTCACGCGTCCGCGTTCGCCTTTCTCACCGCCCGTTTCGCGCTCGCATCGCTCGTGCTGCTCGCGCTGGCGTTCATGCGCAAACGCTGGCTGCCGCCGCGCGGCGAGCGGCGCATGGCCGCGCTGACCGGCTTGCTGATGATGGGCGGCTATTCGATCTTCTATCTTCTCGCACTCGAGCGCGGCATCGCGCCCGGGGTGCTCGCGACGATCCTCGGCGTGCAGCCGATCCTCACGCTCGCGATCGTCGAGCGTCGCTGGCAACCGGTGCGCATCGCGGGGCTCGCGCTGTCGCTCACCGGCCTCGCGCTCGTCGTGGGCCGCGGCGTGAGCGGCGGGACGGGCGGCCTGTCGGCGGGCGGCATCGCGTGCGCGCTAACGGCGCTCGTCGCGCTGACCGTCGGCTCGCTGCTGCAAAAGCGCGTGCGCGCGGCGCCCGCCGACGTGCTGCCGCTGCAGAACGCGATCGGCCTCGCGCTGTGCGTCGCGATCGTGCCGTTCCGGCCGGTGTCGTTCGACATGAGCTGGGCGTTCGTCGTGCCGCTGCTGTGGCTCGGCATCGTGATTTCGGTGATCGCGCAACTGCTGTTCTACCGCTTGATGCAGCGCGGCGATCTCGTCAACGTGACGAGCCTGTTCTATCTCGTACCGGTCGTCACCACGCTGATGGACGCCGTGTGGCTCGGCAACCGGCCCGAGCCGCTCGCGCTCGCCGGCATGGGCGCGATCATCGCCGGGCTCGCGCTCGTGTTCCGCGCACCGGCCGCCCGCCCGCACCCCGACCGCGCCTGAGCGGCGGGCCGCCGCGCCCACGGGTGCGGCGGCCCGTATCGGACACATACGACGATTCCGCGAAAATCGAAAGGAACGGGAAAGATACGCGCAAGGCGTTCGTCTTGTTCGCACGAAAAACGCGTGATTCGCGGGGCTTTCTACTGATTTTTAATGGTTCGGATAGCGAAAAACGCCGCCGGTTGCCTATACTCGAATTGACCGGCCTGCTCGTAACGGGCCGGACCAACTAGAAACACCCGGCATGGGGCCGGGGTGAGCGCACGCGTGCCGTTTCAGGCCGATATCCCGCAGGGATGGAGCCGCCCAGGCAAGCACCGAAGCGCCCACTTCGGCCGACACTGGAGACACGCATGACGACCTATTTCACGATCGGCGACTTCATCCTGTTGATTCCGATGGCGCTGGCCGGAGCGCTATTTCTCGGCGCGGTACCGTGCGCCACCCAGTTCCGTCACAACCTGCTGCGCGTACTCGGCGTCATTCTCGGTGTCGGCGTCGCGGTATTGCTCGTTGAAGGCCTGCCTGCGCTGATCTAGCGCCTCGCCGTGCGCGACGCCCATCGCTGCACCGCAGCGATGGGCCGCATGGCGTGTGCGGCGGCGATACGGCACACGATATTTCGCATCCCGTATCGACTTCCGATCAGATCGCCTGATCGGTGGACGGCTTTTCCCACAGATTGATGCCGCCTTCCGTCGCGTAACGATCGATCTCCGCGAGTTCCTCCGCCGAGAATTCGAGGTTCTGCAACGCACCGACGTTCTCGCGCACCTGCTCGGCCCGGCTCGCGCCGATCAGCGCGGAGGTCACGCGGCCGTTACGCAGCACCCACGCCAGCGCCATCTGCGCAAGGCTCTGCCCGCGCCGTTCGGCGATCGTATTGAGCTTGCGCACGTGCTCGAGGTTGTCCGCACTCAGGTGCTCCTGCTTCAGCGAGCCGCCGCCCGGCTTGTTCACGCGCGCGTCGGCCGGCACGCCGTTCAGGTACTTCGACGTGAGCAAGCCCTGCGCGAGCGGCGTGAACGCGATGCTGCCCGCGCCGACGTCGTCGAGCGTGCCGAGCAGGTCGTTCTCGATCCAGCGGTTCAGCATGTTGTACGACGGCTGGTGAATCAGTAGCGGCACCTTGTATTGCGCGAGCAGCGCGGCCATCTCGCGCGTCTTCGCGGCCGAATACGACGAAATGCCGATGTAGAGCGCCTTGCCCTGCTGCACGGCCGACGCCAGCGCGCCCGCCGTTTCCTCGAGCGGCGTGTGCGCGTCGAAACGGTGCGAATAGAAGATGTCGACGTAGTCGAGCCCCATCCGCTGCAGGCTCTGGTCGAGGCTCGCGAGCACGTACTTGCGCGACCCGCCGCCGCTGCCGTACGGCCCCGGCCACATGTCCCAGCCGGCCTTCGTCGAAATCAGCAGCTCGTCGCGATACGGCCGGAAATCCTCCTTCAGCAGCCGGCCGAAGTTGGTTTCGGCGCTGCCGTACGGCGGCCCGTAGTTGTTCGCGAGGTCGAAGTGGTTGATGCCGAGGTCGAACGCGGTGCGCAGGATCTCGCGCTGCGTCGAGATCGGCGTCGAATCGCCGAAGTTGTGCCACAGGCCGAGCGACAGGGCGGGCAGTTTGAGCCCGGACTTGCCGCAGGTGCGGTATTGCATGCCGGCATAACGTTCGGAAGCTGCTTCGTAGGCCATGAGTCTGTTCCGTCAGGACATCGGGGAAAGGGACGCGCGCCGGCCACGCCAATGACGCGACGGCGGCGAAGGAGTCATACGACGACTATGGTAGCGAAAGCGGCCGGATCACGCACGGCGGCGCGACGATGGACGCGACCGCGGTCGTCGCCTACACTGCGGCGTCTCGAATCACCGTTTCAGCGAGGTTGGTATGTCCCGAGTCATCTCGGTTGCACTGCTCGTCGGCGGCGTCGTGCTGCTGTATTTCGGCGGCCAGTCGTTCCATTCGATCAACGACAACGTGTCGCGCTTCTTCACCGGCTCACCCGCGACGAAGACGATCCTGCTGATCGCCGGCGGCGCCGTGGCGTCGTTCGTCGGCCTGATCGGCCTCGCGATGCCGGGCGGCAAGCGCTGATCGCGCCGCAGCGCGACGCACGTACGACTCGCGTCACGCGCGCGGGCCGCATCAAACGAAACGGGCGGCCTGGCCGCCCGTTGCTTCATTCTCGTTCGCCCGCGATGCACCGCATCGCCTGCGCATCGCGACGGCGCCGCCGGAGCGGCGCCTAGAACTGCACTTCCGGCTTCGACGCCGAGCGCGTGCCGGGCACCGGCCGGTTGCTTGCGCCGTGGTACGTGTACACGAGCGAGAACTTCACCTGGTCGGAACGGTTCTGCCCGGCCGAATGCAGCGTGTTGCAGTGGAAGAACACGACGTCGCCCGTCTGCAGCGGCGGACAGGTGGCCGCTTCGATCATCCTGCGGTTCTCCGGCACATCACTGCGGAAGAATTTCGCGTCATCGAACGCTTCCGGCCCGAATTCGGCCGTATGCGAACCCGGCACGAGCCACAGCGCACCGTTCTCGTTGGTTTCGGGCCCGAGCGCGAGCCACACCGACACCATGTCCGGGCGCTCGAACGCCCAGTAGCGGAAATCGCGATGCCAGCCGGTCAGGCTGCCGTACGCCGGATGCTTCGTCATCATGCAGTTGTGATGCGCACGCGACAGCACCGGCTCCTCGCCGAAATACGCGCGCATCCACGCGCCGATTTCGGGCGCGATCGCGCGCTCGGCAAACGCCGGATCGCGCGAATACGCATCGAGCAGCCGCCGCACCGTATGCCCGCCCGGCGCGTGCTTCGATTCGGGCGCGCCCGGGTAGCGCAGGTCGGCCTCGAACTCGATCGGCTCGGCGGCCTCCCGCAACTGGCGCTCCGCGATCTGCCGGAGCGCCGCGCACTGCGCTTCGCCGACGAGGCCGCGCGCGACGACGAAGCCGCGCTCGCGCAATTCCGCGACTTGCGCGCGGATCGATTCCGACTGCAATGGAGACGACATGGGATGCCAGACGTTTATTGTGTGAATGTGACGATTGTAAATCGGCGCCGGATACCGCGAACAGCACCATTGTCGTGCGCAGGGGCATGCCAATCGCGGATTTGACCCAGCTCAAGGGAACTGTGCGGCGCGGCACCTGCCTGAGCGACAGGCGGTATGCGGCACACGCCTTGCGGCACAAGGGTTTATCGCGACTTTTGCCCGTCATGAATCCCCTGTAGCCTGACGCGGCCTGTCAATTCTGGCGGGCGCGGCGCGCAACGGGTTTCGGTAAGATCCGTTGTGCCATCCGAGGCCGTTCATACCAGTGCGCTCTCCAGGGCGCCACCCATACAAGCGAAGCATCGTTCACATGCCATTCCGTCTGACTTCCCGTTTCAACCGCGCTGCGAAGCGCGTCGTGCCGTCCGCTCCTGCCCGCTCGCTGCGCCATCACCGCGCACGCACGCAGGCGCTGGCCGAGCGTACGCACACGCACAGCCGGCTGGACGGCATCCGTGCGTGGTTCCACGCGTTTTTCTCGATGATGAGCGCGCAGGCGTTCGCCCGCCGCGCCGGCCTGCGCTCGCTGCTGCAGAAGCCGTCGTCGCTGCGCGCGCTCGCGCTGCGCCGCACGCTCGGCCCGCAGCGCCGCGTCAACCGCCCGCGCCGCCTTGCCGCGAGCAACGGCTGGTTCGGGTTCGGCGCGCGCTGAGCAAGTGTCTGGCGGGCACGGCCCGCCCCGATCGCCGCCATTGCTTCGACGATCGAAACCCATAAAAAAACCCCGGCTTGGCCGGGGTTTTTCATTTCGGGCGAACGACGCTTACGCGACGCGTGCCGTCGGCTCCACGCCGGCCGCTTCGGCCAGTGCGAGCGCCTTGTCGGTCGCTTCCCACGAGAATTCCGGCTCTTCGCGACCGAAGTGGCCGTAAGCTGCCGTCTTCTCGTAGATCGGACGCAGCAGGTCGAGCATCTTGATGATGCCCTTCGGACGCAGGTCGAAATGCTCGCGCACGAGCTTCGTGATCACCGCATCCGACACGCGGCCCGTGCCGAACGTGTTGACCATCACCGAGGTCGGCTCGGCCACGCCGATCGCGTACGACACCTGGATCAGCGCGCGCGACGCGAGGCCGGCGGCGACGATGTTCTTCGCGACGTAACGGCCGGCATACGCTGCCGAACGGTCGACCTTCGACGGATCCTTGCCCGAGAACGCGCCGCCGCCGTGCGGTGCGGCGCCGCCGTACGTGTCGACGATGATCTTGCGGCCGGTCAGGCCGCAATCGCCCTGCGGGCCGCCGATCACGAACCGGCCGGTCGGGTTCACGAGGAACTTGATGTCGCCCTTGATCAGGTCGGCCGGCAGCGTCGGCTTGATGATTTCCTCGATCACGGCTTCGCGCAGCGCGGGCAGCTCGATGTCCGGTGCGTGCTGCGTCGACAGCACGACGGTGTCGATCGAATCGGGCTTGCCGTCGACGTAGCGCACGGTGACCTGCGACTTCGCGTCCGGACGCAGCCATTGCAGGCGGCCGTCGCGGCGCAGGCTGGCCTGGCGCTCGACGAGGCGGTGCGACAGGTAGATCGGCAGCGGCATCAGTTCCGGCGTTTCGTCGCACGCATAGCCGAACATCAGGCCCTGGTCGCCCGCGCCTTGATCGAGGTTGTCGTCGTGTGCACGATCGACGCCCTGCGCGATGTCCGGCGATTGCTTGTCGTACGCGACGAGCACCGCGCAACCCTTGTAGTCGATGCCGTAGTCGGTGTTGTCGTAGCCGATGCGCTTGATCGTATCGCGCGCGATCTGGATGTAGTCGATGTTGGCCGTCGTGGTGATTTCACCGGCCAGCACGACGAGACCCGTGTTGCACAGCGTTTCCGCCGCAACGCGGGAATATTTGTCCTGCTCGAGGATGGCGTCGAGAATCGCGTCCGAGATTTGGTCCGCGACCTTGTCCGGATGGCCTTCGGAGACGGATTCGGACGTGAAGAGATAATCGTTTGCCACTTTTTCAGGCTCCTGTGTGGTTACGGTTGGTTTCACGTAGCCAGCTTCGTTGGGCCTGAAGCGGCGACGCTTTAGCGGATTACCAGGACCGGGCAGCGCGTGTCGCGCCAACCGGCTTCGCCCCGCAAGTTGTCAGTTAACTCGGCGAAGCCCGTATTATAGCGGCTTTCCTGAATTGTCACAGAGCGCCGCCCGTGCTGCATCTTCCGCTGTCTTACCACCCTGTTCGCAACGTGCCGGCCAGCCGGCCCTACGGAGATTCCGCATGCTAGGCCGCCTCGGCACGCACCTCGCCATCGGCTTGCTGAAGCTGCTCGCCCTGCTGCCGTACGGTCTGACCGCACGGTTCGGCGATGGCCTCGGCTGGCTGCTGTATCAGATCCCCAGCCGGCGAAAGCGCATCGTACATACGAATCTGAAACTCTGCTTCCCAGACTGGAGCGACGAGCGGCGCGAGGAAGTGGCGGGCCAGCATTTCCGTCATGCGATCCGCAGCTACGTCGAGCGCAGCGTGCAGTGGTTCGGCTCGGAGAAGAAGCTCGCGAAGCTGATCCAGGTGGACAGCGCGGTCGATCTCACCGATCCCGACCTGCCGCCGACGCTGTTCCTCGGCCTGCACTTCGTCGGCATCGAGGCCGGTTCGATCTGGCTCAACCGTTCGCTGCACCGCCGCTGCGGATCGCTGTACCAGCCGTTCTCGAACGCGGTGCTGGAGGAAGAGGCGAAGAAGGCGCGCGGGCGCTTCGACGCCGAGATGGTCGGCCGCGCGGACAGCGCGCGCGTCGTGCTGCGCTGGCTGCGCGACCGCAAGCCGGTGATGCTCGGCGCGGACATGGATTACGGGCTGCGCAACTCGACGTTCGTCCCGTTCTTCGGCGTGCCGGCCTGCACGCTGACGGCCGTCGGCCGGCTCGCGAAGACGGGCCGCGCGCAGGTCGTGCCGTTCATCGGCGAGGTGCTGCCGAACTACAAGGGCTATCGTCTGAAGGTATTCAAGCCGTGGGATCACTACCCGACCGGCGACGACGATCTCGACGCGCGGCGGATGAACGAATTCCTCGAAGAGCAGATTCCGCTGATGCCCGAGCAGTATTACTGGGTGCACAAGCGCTTCAAGACGCGCCCGCCCGGCGAGCCGAGCCTGTACTGACCCTGCCGCGAGACATGCGCGGGTGCGCCGTCATGTGCGTGCCTGCGCTCTCGCCGCCTTCGGCGCCCTTTGCGCGCGCCTGCCGCACCGCCCTCCTGCCGATCCGGCCGCTCGTCGTTCGCGCGGCCAGTCGGCCAATCGGCAGATTGCGCCCCTTCCATCTGCACGACGGACGCGCGGCCCCGCCCGCGCAGGACGCCCCTGTCGGCTGCATGTATCATTTGCGGTTGAGATCAGCACGACGAACGAGGCTGCCCCGGCATGGCCGCCGGCCGTCCGTGTCGTGCCGAACCGCCTCGTTCGCCATGGAATTCCGGACCCAGTGAAACTCTCGTTCACCAAGATGCACGGCGCGGGCAACGACTTCGTCGTGCTCGACGGCTATTCGCGCGCGCTGCCGCCGCTCACCGACGCGCAGGTGCGCGCACTCGCCAACCGCCATTTCGGCATCGGCGCCGACCAGTTGCTGCTGGTCGAGAAACCGACCGTCGACGGCGCGGATTTCAAGTACCGGATCTTCAATTGCGACGGCGGCGAGGTCGAGCACTGCGGCAACGGCGCGCGCTGTTTCGTGAAGTTCGTCAGCGACCGCGGCCTGACCGACAAGCGCAGCGTGCGCGTGCAGGTCATGAAGGGCCTGATCACGCTGACGCTGCAGGACAACGGCGAAGTCGTCGTCGACATGGGCGCGCCCGTGTTCGCGCCGGCGCAGGTGCCGTTCGACGCAGCGGGGCTCGACGGCCGCCAGGAAGGCCGCGACACGCTGTGGCCGCTCGACGTCGGCGGCGCGACGCGCTGGATCTCGACGGTGTCGATGGGCAATCCGCACGCCGTGCAGGTCGTCGACGATGCCGAAGCGTATCCGGTGCTGGAAGAAGGCCCGCTGATCGAGCGTCATGCGCGCTTCCCGCAGCGCGTGAACGCCGGCTTCATGCAGATCGTGTCGCGCCGCGAAGTGAAGCTGCGCGTGTACGAACGCGGCGCGGGCGAGACGCTCGCGTGCGGCACCGGCGCATGCGCGGCGGTCGCGGCCGGCATCCGGCGCGGCCTGCTCGATTCGCCCGTGACCGTGCACACGCACGGCGGCACGCTGACGATCGGCTGGGACGGCGCGCGCGACGAAGCCGCCGCGCTGATGATGGCCGGCCCCGCCACGACCGTGTTCGAAGGCGAGATCGACCTGAACGCCTGACCCTGCAACGTCCTTGATAACTGAACGCTCCAGCCACATGAACGATCGCGAAGTCGCCGACTACCTGCTCGCCAATCCCGAATTCTTCGCGCAGCACGCCGAGCTGCTCGCGACGATCCGTCTCGCGAACCCGCACGGCAAGGCCGCGATCTCGCTGCAGGAGCGGCAGATGGAGATGCTGCGCGACAAGAACAAGCACCTCGAGCGCCGGCTCGCCGAACTCGTGCGCTACGGCCACGAGAACGACAGCCTGTCCGCGAAATTCAGCCGCTGGACCGCGCGCGTGATCGCGGAGCGCGATCCGTACGCGCTGCCGCGCACGATCGCCGACGGCATCGCCGACGTGTTCGACGTGCCGCAGACGGCGCTGCGCGTGTGGGACGTCGCCGACACCTACGCGCAAGCCGACTTCGCGCGCCAGGTCGGCGAGGAAGTGCGCCTGTTCACGAACGGCCTGTCGACGCCGTACTGCGGTGCGAACACGGGCTTCGAAGCCGCCCAGTGGCTCGCGCCCGCGCTCGCCGCCCCGGCCGCGAGCGCCGCGGAAGGCACCGAAGCCGCGCCGGCCGGCGACGGCTCGGCCGCGTCGGTCGCACTGCTCGCGCTGCGCGCGCCGCTCGCCGGCAACGATGCGCCCGCGTTCGGCCTGCTGGTCCTCGGTTCGCCCGATCCGCGCCGCTTCCACGACGGGATGGCCACCGACTTCCTCGCACAGATCGCGACGCTCGCGAGCGCCGCGCTCACGCGCCTGCTGCCGCACTGATCCGCCGCACGCGATGACCGACGATCCGATCGCCGCCTACCTGTCGAACCTGAAGCACGTCAGGCAGCTGTCGGAACACACGCTGCGCGCGTACACGCACGAACTCGACGAACTGAAGAAGCTCGCGGCCGGCCGGCCGCTCGACGCGCTAACCGCCGCCGACATGCGCGGCGCGGTCGCCCGCGCGCATGCGGGCGGGCTGTCCGCGCGCTCGATCTCGCACCGGCTCTCCGCGTGGCGCGCGTTCTACCGCTGGCTCGCGCAACGCATCGAGATGCCCGCGAACCCGGTGGCCACGGTGCGCGCGCCGAAGCGCCCGAAAACGCTGCCGAAGGCGCTGTCGGTCGACGACGCATCCGCGCTGATGGACGCGCCGCTGGCCGGCACGACCGAAGGCATCCGCGATCACGCGATCCTCGAGCTGTTCTATTCGTCGGGGCTGCGCCTCGCCGAGCTGATCGGGCTGGACGTGACGTACACGCAGGCCGACGGCTACCGCTCGGCCGGCTGGCTCGATCTCGCCGAAGCCGAAGTCACCGTGCGCGGCAAGGGCAACAAGGAGCGCAAGGTGCCGGTCGGCCGCAAGGCGATCGACGCGCTGAACGCGTGGCTCGCGGTGCGCGGCGAATTCGTGAAGCACGATCCGCATCCGCTGTTCGTGTCGGTGCGCGGCAACCGGATGTCGCCGGGCGTCGTGCGCGAGCGCGTGAAGCGCGCGGCGCTCGCCGCCGGCATCCCCGCCAACGTCCACCCGCACGTGTTGCGCCACTCGTTCGCGACGCACGTGCTGCAGTCGAGCGGCGACCTGCGCGCGGTGCAGGAACTGCTCGGCCACGCGAGCGTCGCCGCGACGCAGGTCTATACGTCGCTCGACTTCCAGCATCTCGCGAAGATTTACGACAGCGCGCATCCGCGCGCGAAGAAGCGCGACTGACGCGCGTCCCGTGTTACCCGCCACGCGCGGCGGCCGGCATCGGCCGGCGCCGCGCCCGGCCCATTTCGATCTCATCATGCAAACCGTCACCCTCAAGCCGTCCAAGGAAAAATCGCTGCTGCGCCGCCATCCGTGGATCTACGCCAATGCGATCGACCGCGTCGACGGCAAGCCCGCGCCCGGCGCGACCGTGCTCGTGCGCGCGCACGACGGCCGCTTCCTCGCGCGCGGCGCGTACAGCCCGCAGTCGCAGATCCGCGTGCGGGTGTGGAGCTTCGACGAGCACGAGCCGATCGATCACGCGTTCTTCAAGCGCCGCGTGCAGCGCGCGGTCGCGCACCGCACGACGATGGTGTCGGGCACGGGCGCGGTGCGGCTCGTGTTCGGCGAAGCCGACGGGCTGCCGGGGCTGATCGTCGACTACTACGTCGCGGACACCGCCGAGGCCGGCGCCGCGCCGCGCGGCCAGCTCGTCTGCCAGTTCATGGCCGCGGGCGTCGAAGCGTGGAAGGACGCGATCGTCGCGGCGCTCACCGGCGCGACCGGCTGCCCGAACGTGTACGAGCGCTCGGACGTGTCGATCCGCGACAAGGAAGGGCTCGAACAGACGACCGGCGTGCTGGCCGGCGACGCGCCGCCCGCGACGCTGATCTCGAACGAAAACGGCGTGCGCTATCACGTCGACGTGCCGAACGGCCACAAGACGGGCTTCTACGTCGACCAGCGCGACAACCGCGCGCTCGTCGCGCAGTACGCGGCCGACCGCGACGTGCTGAACTGCTTCTGCTACACCGGCGGCTTCTCGCTCGCGGCGCTCAAGGGCGGCGCGAAACGCGTCGTGTCGATCGACTCGTCGGGCGATGCGCTCGCGCTCGCGCAGCAAAACGTCGTCGCCAACGGCTTCGACGCCGAACGCGCGACCTGGCTCGACGCCGATGCGTTCAAGACGCTGCGCCGCCTCGTCGACGAAGGCGAACGATTCGACCTGATCGTGCTCGATCCGCCGAAGTTCGCGCCGACCCGCGACAGCGTCGATCGCGCGGCGCGCGCGTACAAGGACATCAACCTGAGCGGTTTCAGGCTGCTGCGTCCGGGCGGCCTGCTGTTCACGTACTCGTGCTCGGGCGCGATCGACATGGACCTGTTCCAGAAGATCGTCGCGAGCGCGGCCGCCGACGCGAAGGTCGACGCACGGATCCTGAAGCGGCTCGGCGCGGGCGTCGATCATCCGCTGCTCGCCGCGTTCCCGGAAGGTGAATATCTGAAGGGCCTGCTGTTGCAAATCGTCTGATCGCCCCGATCTTGGCGGACACCCGGTCCGCCAGCTCCGCCTGTCGGGCCGCGCCTCGCCCCTGTCGTCCGGACGATGGGCGGGGGCTTGACAGGTATGTTTCAATGGATGGTTGTGCGCCCCGGCTCGCAGCGCGAGGGCGCGACGCACATCCTGGTTTTGACCCCGATTCACGAACCACAGGCGACCGACATGGCCACTCCCGTCACCATCCTTACCGGCTTCCTCGGCAGCGGCAAGACGACGCTGCTCAAGCGCATCCTGAACGAACAGCACGGCATGAAGATCGCCGTGATCGAGAACGAGTTCGGCGAAGAGAACATCGACAACGAAATCCTCGTGCAGGATTCGAACGAGCAGATCATCCAGATGAGCAACGGCTGCATCTGCTGCACGATCCGCGGCGACCTCGCCCGCGCGCTCGGCGATCTGGCCGCGAAGAAGCGCGAAGGCAAGCTCGACTTCGACCGCATCGTGATCGAGACGACCGGCCTCGCGAACCCGGGCCCCGTCGCACAAACGTTCTTCATCGACAGCGAAATCGCCGACGATTTCCTGCTCGACGCGGTCATCACGCTGGTCGACGCGAAGCACGCGAACGCGCAGCTCGACGAACACGAAGTGGTGCAGCGCCAGGTCGGTTTCGCCGACCGCCTGTTCATCACGAAGTCGGACCTCGTCGACGACCAGACCGTCGCGGGCCTCAAGCACCGCCTGATGCACATGAACCCGAAGGCCGCGATCAAGGTCGTGAATTTTGGCGAAGCGGACATCAAGGAAATCTTCGACCTGCGCGGCTTCAACCTGAACGCGAAGCTCGAGATCGATCCCGATTTCCTCGCCGAGGACGATCACGCGCACCACCACCACGATCACGACCATGATCACGATCACGCGAATTGCGACCACGATCACGGCCAATGCGCGCACGATCACGACCACGACCACCACAACCATCACCACGCGCACCACGACGACAAGATCAAGTCGTTCGTGTACCGCAACGACCGCCCGTTCGATCCGAACAAGCTGGAAGACTTCCTCGGCGGCATCCTGCAGATCTACGGCGAGCGCATGCTGCGCTACAAGGGCGTGCTGTACATGAAGGGCGTCGACCGCAAGGTCGTGTTCCAGGGCGTGCACCAGATGATGGGCAGCGACCTCGCGGCGAAGTGGCTGCCGGTCGAGAAGAAAACCAACAAGATGGTGTTCATCGGCGTCGACCTGCCGCAGGACCTGATCACCGACGGCCTCGACGCCTGCCTCGCCTGACCCGCGCGGGCGCCTGCCGCACCCCGCTGCCGGCCGCCTTCGCAGGCGGCTGCGGCAGCCGCGCGACGCCTTTTCCGGGCAGGGTTTCGCCGTCATCGCTTTTTCGCGATTTGCGCGTTATATTTTCTAGATATTGGCGCGGCCGACGGGGATCGACCCGATACGGCGGCCGCTTGCGATTCAGTTACAATACGTGCCCGCTGGAGTACGGCAACAAACAGGCCCGGTTCTTGCTGAACCAGTTTTCCGGGCATCGCAACCGCGCCGGATCGCCCATCCGCCTCCCGGCCGCGGCCGATGCGATCTGCCGCGCAGCACACCGGTTCGCAGCGCGCGCAAATCCGCGCCAGGCCTATCCTGGTATTTGAGAACCGGTTTTCCAGAGGCTTTCGGCCCCGCGGCGGCAAATCGCAAATGATTGCAAGCGCGGTTGCGGGTAATCCCAAAGTGCAGGCAATATCTCTTGATTTGCCGCACATTGAAGAAGCAAGCAGATGACGAAGAAACTCTTGACCGAAGCCGAAATCCTGAAGATGAGCGACAAGGATTACATGAATGAGGATCAGCTCGCCTTCTTCAAAAATCGGCTCGAACAGTTGCAGGCGGACATCCTCAAGAATGCAGGCCAGACGACCGAGAACCTGCGCGAGACGGTGATCGTTCCCGATCCCGCCGACCGCGCGACGATCGAGGAAGAGCACGCGCTCGAGCTGCGTACGCGCGATCGCGAACGCAAGCTCCTCAAGAAGGTTCAGCAGTCGCTCGCCCGCATCGATTCCGGCGATTACGGCTGGTGTGAGGAAACCGGCGAGCCGATCGGCATTCCGCGCCTGCTCGCGCGTCCGACCGCCACGCTGTCGCTCGAGGCGCAGGAGCGCCGCGAGCTGCGCCAGAAGCTGTTCGGCGACTGATCGAGCGGTATTCCGCTCAGACACGCTGCTTCCCGAAAGCGCGCGGCCTGCCGCGCGCTTTTTGTTTTCCGGCACCGGTTCCCGGCTGCCGGCCGATTTGCCTCCCCCTCTTGATATCCCGGCGCCCGCCCTAAAATGAAACGGACGCGCGCCGGGCCGCTCCCCGGCGCACTGCGGATTCACGCGGCGGCGCGTCGCGCCGCCCGACTCTTCCCCGTTTTTCTCAAGGAACGCAGATGGAGCAATTTCACGGCACGACCATCGTTTCGGTCCGGCGCGGCGACAAGGTCGCGCTCGGCGGCGACGGCCAGGTAACCCTCGGCAACATCGTCATGAAGGGTGGCGCGCGGAAAGTGCGGCGAATCTACAACAACCAGGTGCTGGTCGGATTCGCGGGCGGCACCGCCGATGCGTTCTCGCTGCTCGACCGCTTCGAGGCGAAGCTCGAGAAGCACCAGGGCAACCTGACCCGCGCGGCCGTCGAGCTCGCGAAGGACTGGCGCACCGACCGGATGCTGCGCCGCCTCGAGGCGATGCTGATCACGGCCGATGCCACCACCACGCTCGTGATCACCGGCAACGGCGACGTGCTCGACCCCGAAGGCGGCATCTGCGCGATC
Organism: Burkholderia sp. 9775_39; assembly: GCF_015712225.1. Classification (NCBI taxonomy): domain Bacteria; kingdom Pseudomonadati; phylum Pseudomonadota; class Betaproteobacteria; order Burkholderiales; family Burkholderiaceae; genus Burkholderia; species Burkholderia sp. 9775_39. The sequence goes on from NZ_JACCQC010000027.1 coordinate 24,027, forward strand.
GGCTCGGGCGGCGCGTACGCGCAGGCCGCGGCCCGCGCGCTCGTCGAGAACACCGACCTGTCGCCGCGCGAAATCGTCGAGAAGTCGCTCGGGATCGCCGGCGACATGTGCATCTACACGAACCACAACCGCATCATCGAAACGATCGAGTAAGGACACCCCATGAGCACCATGACCCCTGCCGAGATCGTCTCGGAACTCGACAAGCACATCATCGGCCAGGCGAAGGCGAAGAAGGCCGTCGCCGTCGCGCTGCGCAATCGCTGGCGCCGCCAGCAGGTCGCCGAGCCGCTGCGCCAGGAAATCACGCCGAAGAACATCCTGATGATCGGGCCGACGGGCGTCGGCAAGACCGAAATCGCGCGCCGCCTCGCGAAGCTCGCCGACGCGCCGTTCATCAAGATCGAAGCGACCAAGTTCACCGAAGTCGGCTACGTCGGCCGCGACGTCGACAGCATCGTGCGCGACCTGATCGAGATCTCGGTCAAGCAGACGCGCGAAGCCGAAATGCGCAAGGTGCGCAGCAAGGCGACCGACCAGGCGGAAGACCGCATCCTCGACATCCTGCTGCCGCAACCGCGCGCGGTGGGCTTCGGCGGCAACGCCGAGCACGCGAACGACGACAACAACGCGACGCGCCAGACCTTCCGCAAGCGCCTGCGCGAAGGTCAGCTCGACGACAAGGAAGTCGAGCTCGACCTCGAGCAGCCGTCGGTCGGCATGGACATCATGGCGCCGCCGGGGATGGAAGAGATGACCGAGCAGATCCGCTCGATGTTCTCGAACCTCGGCAGCGGCAAGAAGCAGCGCCGCAAGGTGAAGATCAAGGAAGCGCTGAAGCTGCTGACCGACGAGGAAGCGGCGAAGATGCTGAACGAAGAGGAAGTGAAGACGAAGGCCGTGCAGAACGTCGAGCAGAACGGCATCGTGTTCCTCGACGAGATCGACAAGATCACGTCACGCAACAACGAAGGCAGCGGCGGCGAAGTGTCGCGCCAGGGCGTGCAGCGCGACCTGCTGCCGCTCGTCGAAGGCACGACGGTCAACACGAAGTACGGGATGGTGAAGACCGATCACATCCTGTTCATCGCCAGCGGCGCGTTCCACCTCGCGAAACCGAGCGACCTGATTCCCGAACTGCAGGGCCGCTTCCCGATCCGCGTCGAGCTCGATTCGCTGTCGGTGAACGACTTCGAGGCAATCCTCGTCGCGACCGACGCGAGCCTCGTCAAGCAGTACCAGGCGCTGCTCGCGACCGAAGACGTGCAGCTCGAATTCGCCGACGACGGCATCCGGCGCCTCGCCGAGATCGCGTTCGCGGTCAACGAGAAAACCGAGAACATCGGCGCGCGCCGGCTGTACACGGTGATCGAGAAGCTGCTCGAGGAAGTGTCGTTCTCGGCGGGCAACCACGCCGGCGAGCGCGTGACGATCGACGCGAAGTATGTCGACCGCGCGCTCGGCGAAGTGTCGCAGGACGAAGACCTGTCGCGCTACGTGCTGTAACGCGCGCGGCGCCGGATGAGAAGCGGGCGGCCCCGTCGGGGGTCGCCCGTTTTCGTTGGTGCGCCGCTTACTGCCGCACCGGCTTCTTCGCGAGCTTGCGCTGCAGCGTGCGGCGGTGCATGTTCAGCGCGCGCGCGGTCGCCGAGATGTTGTTGTTGTTCTCGGCCAGCACGCGCTGGATGTGCTCCCATTCGAGCCGGTCCACCGACAGCACGACCGGATTCTCGAGCGCTTCTTCGGCCTGCACTTCGGTCGCGTTGGTCTGCAGCGCGGCCAGGATCGACTCGACGTTCGCCGGCTTCGCGAGATAGTTGTCGGCGCCTTCCTTCACGGCCTGCACGGCGGTCGCGATGCTCGCGTAGCCGGTCAGCACGAGAATGCGCGCATCGGGCTGCAGGTCGCACAACGGCGCGATCAGGCTCAGCCCCGAATCCTCGCCGAGATGCAGGTCGACGGTGATGAACTGGAACTTGCCGCCCGCGGCGAGCCGGAGCGCCGCCTCCTTGTCGTGCGCCTGCTGGACCGCGTAACCGCGGCGCTCGAGGCCGCGCGCGAGCGTGCCCGCGAACACCTCGTTGTCGTCGATCACCAGGAAATTGTTCTCGCTCATGGGGTTTCTCCGTCTACGTGTTGGTTGAAGCCGCCGGCATCGCGACGCGCACGACCGGCAGGCGCAGCACGGCCCGCGTGCCGCGCCCGGCCGCGGCGCCGGCCGGGCGGCTGTCCGGCGTGCCGGCTGGCCGTTCGGCTGCCGGTGCACCCGTGCGTGATCCCGCGCGTTGTCCCGAGGCCGCCGCCGCGTGGCCATTTGCCGCACCGCCGGCCCGCCCGTTGCCGCCCGCCGCGCGCGGCGTGACATCGGACAGTTCGATCTCGCCGCCGAGCCGCGCGGCCGCACTGAACGCGAGATACAGGCCGACGCCGTGCCCGCCCTGCGTGCTGTCGACCGGCATCGCGCCGAGCGATTCGCGCAGCGCGGCCGGAATGCCCGGCCCATCGTCGCATACCTCGAATTCGATTTCGTCGGCCGCGCGATCGTGCGCGACCTTCGCGGCGAGCGTCACGCGCTGCGGGCTCGCGCGCGCGGCGTTGTCGAGCAGGATCGTCAGGATCTGGCCGGCCGCGACCGTATCGTCGAGCGCGACGCCGGCCGGGCGCGCGCCGAGCAGTTCGAACTGCACGTGCGGATGCCGCAGGCGCCAGTGCTCGACGAACGTGTCGAGCCAGTCGTCCACCGGCTGGCGGCTCGCCGGCGCGCTCGCGCGGCTGCGCAGGCGCGCGAGCGCCGACGTGCACAGCGTCATCTGTTCCTCGAGCACCTTCAGGTCGGCCTCGTAGCGCGCCAGCCCAGGATCGGCGCGCGCCGCGTCGCGCAACTCCTCGGCGAGCATCGCGATGGTCGACAGCGGCGTGCCCATTTCATGCGCGACGGTGGCGGCCTGCACGCCGAGCGCGACCGCCCGCTCGTCGCGCAGCAGATGCGCCTGCGCCTCGCCGAGCGCCGCGTCGCGCTGGCGCAGCGCATTCGACATGCGCGCGACGAACCACGCGATCAGCCCGACGCTGACCATGAAGTTCGCCCACATGCCGGTACGGTAGTAATCGAACAGGTTCGCCGGGTTGTCCATGTTGAGCGGCACCGAGTCGAAGCCGAGCGCCGCGTAGCAGGCGACCGCAAACGCCGCGAGCCAGATCATCAGGTGCCACGGCAGCACGGCCGCCGCGATCGCGAGCGACGGCAGGTACAGCGACACGAACGGGTTGGTCGTCCCGCCCGACAGGAACAGCAGCGCGGACAGCGCGCCGAGGTCGACCCACAGCTGGCCGAGCAGCTCGAAATTGGTCTCGGGCCGCGCACGCAGCACGCGCACCCAGGTCAGCGCGTTGAAAACGATTTCGAGCGCGATGACCATCAGCATCGCCGGCAACGGCAGATGCACGCCGAAATAGGTCTGCACGACGCCGATCGTCACGAGCTGGCCGATGATCGCGAGATTACGGAGCCAGAACAGGTGACTGAGGTTGACGCGCCCGGTGGTGGTGATTCGTTGCATCCGAGCAGTTTACCCGTTTAGCGCCCGGCGCCTCTAGCGGGGCCGGATCGGCGCACGCGAACGGGCGAGGCGCGTGCGTGGCGCGGCACCGTCAACCGGCCGCGCCGGCCATGCGCTGCGCGATCTCGTCGGCCAGGCACTCGGGGCACCGGCACCGCGCGCCGGCCGCGGGCGGCGTACCGCCGGGCGGCACCGGCATCGACGCGCACCAGCAGTCGAACGGCTGCGTGTGCGCGCCGCAGTCGAAGCCGCGCCCGCAGCGCGGGCAGCGCGCACGGCGCGGAGCGGAACGGGCGTCGGCGGCGGAATCGGTCATGGCGCAATCGCGGAAGCGGGCGGGACATCGCCCCACGCGACAAGCATAGCGCGGCGGCCGGATTTTGCACGTCGGCCGCCTGGCCAGGCTCCACCGCAAACACGCGCGCGCCAGCCCGCCGGTGCCGCCCGCGCGGCGCCGTCCGAATCGCGCCGCGCCATAGCCGGCGGGCCGCCGCGTGCGATGCCGCGGCGCGCCGCCGGTGTTCCGATCGGCCCAAAAACCCGATGCTGCGCTGCGCCACTCCTGTACAATTCGGCCTGTTTCAACCGTTCCCAGCCAGAGCCGCCGCCATGTCCGAGCCCATCGACCTCTCGCAGATCGCCCCCACGCTGAAAGCAGAAATCCTCGCGGAGGCGCTGCCGTACATCCGTCGTTACCACGGCAAGACCGTGGTCATCAAATACGGCGGCAACGCGATGACGGAAGAGCGGCTCAAGCAGGGCTTCGCGCGCGACGTGATCCTGCTGAAACTGGTCGGCATCAATCCGGTGATCGTCCACGGCGGCGGTCCGCAGATCGATCACGCGCTGAAGAAGATCGGCAAGGCCGGCACCTTCATCCAGGGCATGCGCGTCACCGACGAAGAGACGATGGAAGTCGTCGAATGGGTGCTGGGCGGCGAAGTGCAGCAGGACATCGTGATGCTGATCAACCACTTCGGCGGCCACGCGGTGGGCCTGACGGGCAAGGACGGCGGCCTGATCCACGCGCGCAAGCTGCTGATGCCGGACCGCGACAACCCGGGCCAGTACATCGACATCGGCCAGGTCGGCGAAGTCGAGGCGATCAACCCGGCGGTCGTGAAGGCGCTGCAGGACGACGCGTTCATCCCGGTGATCTCGCCGATCGGCTTCGGTGAAGACGGCCTGTCGTACAACATCAACGCGGATCTGGTCGCGGGCAAGCTCGCCACGGTGCTGAACGCCGAGAAACTGCTGATGATGACCAACATCCCGGGCGTGATGGACAAGGACGGCAACCTGCTGACCGATCTGTCCGCCCGCGAGATCGACGCGCTGTTCGAGGACGGCACGATCTCCGGCGGCATGCTGCCGAAGATCTCGTCGGCGCTCGACGCCGCGAAGAGCGGCGTGAAGTCGGTGCACATCGTCGACGGCCGGATCGAGCATTCGGTGCTGCTGGAAATCCTGACCGAGCAGCCGTTCGGCACGATGATCCGCTCGCATTGAGCGCGCGCCGCCCGCCTGCCCGCCCCGACCTGCCGGCCCCGCTGCGGCGCCGGCGCATCTCGCGCAGCCGGCCGCGCGCCGGCGCGCCGGTCTGGTTGTTCGATCTGGACAACACGCTGCACCACGCATCGCATGCGATCTTTCCCGAGATCAACCGTGCGATGACGCAATACATCATCGACGCGCTGCAGGTCGGGCGCGCCGAAGCCGACCGCCTGCGCACCGGCTACACCGAGCGCTACGGCGCCGCGCTGCTCGGTCTCACGCGCCATCACCCGATCGACCCGCACGATTTCCTGCGCGTGGTCCACACGTTTTCCGACCTGCCCGCGATGGTGCGGGCCGAGCGTGGCCTCGCGCGGATCGTCGCCGCGCTGCCGGGCCGCAAGCTGATCCTGACCAACGCGCCGGAAAACTATGCGCGCGCGGTGCTGCGCGAGCTGGGCATCGAGCGGCTGTTCGAGCGCGTGATCGCGATCGAGCACATGCGCGACCGCCGCACGTGGCGCGCGAAGCCCGATCACACGATGCTGCGCCGGACGCTGCGCGCCGCGCACGCACAGCTCGCCGACGCGATCCTCGTCGAGGATACGCGCGGCCACCTGAAGCGCTACAAGCGTCTGGGCATCGGCACGATATGGATCACCGGCCACTTGCCCGGCCATCTGCCGGCGACCGGACGTCCGCATTATGTCGACCAGCGCATTCGTTCGTTAAAATCGCTGCGACTGGGCACACGATCGGGGCGACAAAAATGCAGCCGACTTACCCGCAGGACCAAGCCGTAACGGAAGGCCAGGCCACACCCTCGCGCCCGCGCCCGAAGCCGGGCGAGCGCCGCGTCATGATCCTGCAGACGCTCGCGGCGATGCTCGAGGCCCCGAAACCCGAGAAAATCACGACCGCCGCGCTCGCGGCCCGGCTCGACGTGTCGGAGGCCGCGCTGTATCGGCACTTCACCAGCAAGGCGAAGATGTACGAAGGGTTGATCGAGTTCATCGAACAGGCGCTGTTCGGGCTCGTCAACCAGATCGTCGCGAAAGAGCCGAACGGCGTGCTGCAGGCCCGCACGATCGCGTTGACGATGCTCAATTTCGCCGCGAAGAACCCCGGCATGACGCGCGTGCTGACCGGCGAGGCGCTGGTCGGCGAGGACGAGCGGCTCACCGAGCGCGTGAACCAGCTGCTCGACCGGATCGAGGCGACCGTCAAGCAATGCCTGCGCGTCGCGCGTACCGAGGCGAATGCGCCGCAGGACGGCGCGACGCCGTTCGTGCTGCCCGCCGACTACGATCCCGGCGCCCGCGCGAGCCTGCTCGTCAGCTACGTGATCGGCCGGTGGCATCGGTTCGCGAAAGGCGGGTTCCAGAAGCCGCCGGGCGAGCAGGCCGATGCGCACCTGCGGCTGATCCTGCAGTGACCGCGTGACACGAATGCCGGCGCGGCACTGGCGACCGGGTAAGCAGCGGCCGTCAGCGCCCTCGAGTCACCACTCCGTTACGCGCCGGTGGTCAATCAAACGAACCGACGTCTGCATGGCGTGCTTTTCGACCACCGCCGGAAGCTGCTGACGCGCTTCCCAGCGCTTCAGCTCGGCCTGCAACGCGCGCAGGTCGTTGCCGCATGGCCAGTCGGCACCGCACCGGTCCGGCGGTCGCGTGACGGGAGGAGGTGCCGCCCCAGTTGGCCGAGGCTTCGCCGGCGCATGACGCAACGTGGCGGTCACGGATACGGGGCGCACGTCCCAAGGTTCGCGGGCACGCATCCGCTCCCCGGTGGACCGCCGGCGTGGCGCCTGTCGCAATGCCGGCACGGGGTGCTCGCTCGCTCCGCTTACCGGACGAGGCAACACCTCCGCATGGCTGGTCACCAACGCGGCGGACGGCGAAGCCGGCGTTGAATCCCAAAGGGGCGTTGGAGGCGGCGCGAGGACCGCCTCCGGGGCCGTCGCAACAACCACCTCAGACGCGCCATTCCCCGCCGGCGGGCTTCGCCGAGCCACATGACCGCGCTGCTCCGTCATCGCGCCGAACAACGCCATCAACACCACACCGAGCAGTGTGCCGCCGATCGCAGCCGATGTGAGACGACCGCGGCCGCGCACCGATGGCTTGCGGCTCCACGCCAGATTGTCGTGCCCGAAATCGGCCGCGCACGCGTGGGCAGTGACAGTCGAACGGCAGTTCGTCAAGTAGACCGCCCCCGGCGAAGGACGCGCGAAGCGATCGGTGACACCGCGCCGGACCCCATAGGGGGCCGGCAGGTACGAGGCCGCCCTTGGTGGCGGCAATGCAAACCAGTTCTCGATCGATCCAGGATTCATGATTGTCCTCGTTGCACGGTCGGCGCCGGATGCCGTGCGATACGTCATCCCTCACGAAGCCATTGCACGAGCATGCCCGCCGATGCATAGCCTCGCAGTGTCGCGGCGTAGCCGTCGAATCGGTATACCACCTCGTTGACGCGATTGTTGTAGTCGTCGTTCTCCGCGATCAACACGTCCAGCAGCGAGCGGCGCCCGAGGTGATACCACTGGTCGAAAAACGCGCTACGCACGCGCGCCGACTCGACTGACAGGTCGTGATACTGATCCGCCCGCTCACCGAACGCATGCGCGTCTTCCTCCGCGCTGCGCACCTGATACTCGAGATCCAGACGCAACTGTTCGGCCTGACTCCAGCTCGCCGACGCACGGAATGTCGCCGCGTCCGTAGCCGCAGTCGCGGCGCCCCCGGTAAACGCATTCCAGGTCAGCGTGAGCATCGTCTGCCACGGCATGCGGCGCCCGACGGCATCCTGGCCGGTATTCGTGCTGACGACCCAGTTCAGTTGCGGCCTGGACGCAGCCCGTACCGCATCGCGATTCAGTTCGGCCGCGCTCGCCTCGGCGCGTGCCTGCAGAAGACGCGGATTTTCATCGAGCGCGGACATCAGTCGGTCGAGGTTGCCGGGATGCAGCGGCCAACGAGCGTCCAGCGGCATCGGCACCGGCCGCTCGCCCACCAGCTTGCGAAGATTCAGCTCGACCGTTCGGCATTTCGCCAGCGCCGCATCGCGGCTCGCTTCTGCCTGGAGCAGACGCGCCTTCGCCTGGGTGAGTTCGCTGCCGCGGCCGCGATCGACCGCGACGATTTCCTCGAGCATCTTCACGAGGCGCGTCATCCGGTCAACGAAGCGCTGGCTCAACGTGGCGATGTTCCGCTGTTTCCCCAGCTCGACGAGGGTGGCCGTGACCTGATAGGCAGAATCCTCCATCTGCGCAACGTAGCGCTCCTGACCCGCGCTGGCGAGATCCTGCCGACTGGCGATCGTTTTCGCGGTGCGCCCCCAGTCGAACAGCGTCGTCGTCAGATTCACGTTCAGTGCGTTGCCGGGATCGTATGCGCTGCCCGCGTTTGAACCGAACTGCGCGGTGCGCGTCTGGCCGTTCAACTGCAATTGCGGCCAGCGCGCACCTTTTGCTTGATCGACGTCCGCCTGCGCTGCTTGGTACTCCGAGTAAAAACGCCGCACCTGTGGACTGACATCGACGGCGGCTTGCGCCGCGGCATACAGCATTTGCCGCAATTCGCGCTCCGTCAGCGCACGTGCGCGGGCGGGCGTCGGCGCGCGATCATCGGGCTTCGACGCGAATTCCGACGTGCTTACATCGAGGCCGGCGGATGTCGCGTGCTGTTCGGCCGATGCCAGGTCTGCCGCAATACGCGGCGACCCGGTATTGGCAGCGTGCGCGACCGCCACCGGCTGCCACATCGAAACAAACAGCAGTACAGCCGATGCAGCGACACGAAGCGTCGTGCGAGACTCGCGCGCATCGACGCATGTGCCGACCATTCGAAACTCGCTCATGCTCAACGCTCCCTGAAGGCCTCGCGGGCCTTGAAGATCGGTTTGAGCAGATAATCGAGCACCGTCTTCTCCCCCGTGCGGATATCGACCGTTGCCTGCATGCCCGGCAATACCGGCAAACGCTTACCGGCGGCGACGAGCGCGTCCGAATCCGTCTCGACCATGAGCCGGTAATAGTTTGCGTCGGCGCGCCCCATCGCGGCCTTCTGATCGTCCTTCAACGTATCCGGACCGAGGCTGACAACGTGTCCGTGCAGTCCGCCGTAGATCGCGAAGTCGTACGCGCTCAGCTTCACGAGCACCGGCAACCCGGGCCGCAGGAACGCGACGTCGGAGGGCTTGATCCGCGCCTCGACCAGCACCCGTCCGTCCAATGGCGCGATTTCCATGATGTGCTCGCCCGACTGCACGACACCGCCCGCCGTGCGGATACGGATGTTCTTCACCACACCGCGCATCGGCGCGACGACATCGGTGCGCGCCAGCACGTCCGCGCGCCCGGCCAGCACCTCGTTGGTCTGCGCGAGCTCCTGTTCGAGCCTCGACAACTCGGTACTGGCGTCCGCGGTGAAGCGGCTCCGGCGCTCGGCGATCTGAGCGGCGATGTCCGTCGACTGGCGCCGCATGCGCAGGATCTCGACTTCGGAGACCAACCCCTTCGCCGCGAGCGGCTCCGACATCGCGATCTCGCGCCGTACCAGCGCCTGGCTCTTTTCCAGCGCGGCGACCTGCTCGTCGAGCGCGCGGCGGCGGGCGCGATAAGTTGCGGTAGCCTGCGCGACAAGGTCGGATTCGCGCTTCACGTCTTGCGGAAAATCCAGCGGCACCCCATAAGCTTCGGCACGCGCGCGTGACACACCGGCCTTCAGTTCCAGCGCCTTGGCCAATACTTCGCGATAGCTCGACTGCGCACGCGCCGGATCGATCTTCGCGAGCAGCTGCCCCTTTTCGACCACGTCGCCTTCGCTCACCGCCACACTCTGGACGATGCCGCCCTCGAGGCTCTGGATCGATTGTTCGCGGCTCGGCGATACGACCGTCGCATCGCTGCGAGTGACCTCCTCGACACGTGCGAAGTGCGCCCACACCAGCCCTGTACCGAGTACGACGGCGATCAGATAGAGAATCAGCTGCGCTCCGGCGGACGAGCGCACGAGCAACGCCTCGCGAATGTCGTTCATGTAGGCGGCATCGCATGCTCGCAGGCGCGGCACAGTCTTGCGGCCCGAAATCGATCGAGTGTGCCGCATCATGGTGCCTCCGCGGCCGACGACGCCACGATCTCCACCTGTTCCGCTGGCGCACCGGATTCTGCCCCGCGCTCGACCACGCGATGTTTCGGCACCCCGTTTCGCTTCGACTCGGGTGGCGCATGATGCTCGCCCGTCTCGGGCCGACCCGACAACGCCGCCAGCACGCGAGCCTTCTCTCCATCCATCACGACCTTGCCCTGATCGACGATCACGATCCGGTCGACCAACGGCAGCAACGACGTGCGGTGCGTCACCACGACGAGCGTCTGGTCCACGCTCGCCTGCGCCAAATGCTGGATGAAGAGCGATTCCGTCTGCGTGTCCATCGCGCTCGTCGGCTCATCGAGCAGCAATGTACGTGGATGCGCGATCAGACTGCGGGCAAGCGCGACGAGCTGGCGCTGCCCCCCCGACAGGTCGCGGCCGTTCTCGCCCACCTGCAGATTCACGCCCATCGGATGCCGGGCGACCAGCGCATCGAGCCCCGTCAGCTTCAGCACGCGCAGCAGTTCAGCGGCCGGCACATCGGGACGGCCGATCGTGATGTTCTCGCGCAGCGAACCGTAAAACAGCCGGCTATCTTGACCGACATAGCCGAACGCACGGCGCCAGTCGGCCGGCGCGATCTGCGCGGCATCGAGCCCGTCGGCGAGCAGCTTGCCCTCGGTCGGTTGATAAAGCCGCGCGATCAGGCGCAGCAGCGTCGATTTCCCGCTGCCGACCCGCCCGAGTATCGCGACGCGCTCGCCCGGCCGAATCTCCACCGACACCTTGTCCAGCGCAGGCGCGTTTTCCTGCAGCCCGACCGACGGATACGCGAACGACACGCCATCGAGCTTCACATGGCCGCTGAGTGGCGGCTGCGCCAGATAGTCCTGCCCCGGCTCATGCTCGACTGGCATCGCCATCAGTTCGTTAAGCGAATGCAGCGCGGTCTTCGCCTGCTGGAAACGCAGCGCGAGCCCCATCACCTGGCCGAGCGGCGCCGTTACACGGCCTGCGAGCATTACCGAGCCGATCAGCGCGCCCTGGGTCAGCTTGCCTTCGCCGATCAGGTACACGCCGGCGATCACGATTACCACGGTCTGCATCTGCTGCAGAAACGCGACGCAACTGGTCGCCATGCTGGACAGCTGACGCGACTGCATCGATGAGGCCGCCGTCTTCGCGCTGAACGCATCCCAGCGGTGGCGCATCGCGCCTTCGCCGCCGACCGCCTTCAGCGTCTCGAGCCCATCGATCGATTCGATCAGCACACCTTGCTTGAGCGACGCCTCGCGCAGGTTTTCGCGCATCGCGCGAGCAAGCGGCCACTGCACGATCGCGCCGAGACCGACGATCAGCGGAATCATCAGCAGCGGAATCCAGCCGAGCGGACCGCCGACCGCGAACACCACCGCGACGAACAAAAGCACGAACGGCAGATCGGAGACTGCCGACAGCGTCGCCGACGTCGCGAAATCCCGTACCGACTCGAACTCGCGCAACCGGTGCGCGAACGACCCGGCCGATGCCGGTCGGCGTTCCATCCGGATCGCCAGCGCCTGTCGGAACAGCAGGCTGCCGAGCACCAGATCGGCCTTCTTGCCTGCGGTATCGAGCACGTGCGCGCGCACATGCCGCGACACCGCTTCCATCAGCATCGCGATCGCGACCCCGATCGCAAGCGACCAGAGCGTCACGTACGCCTGGTTCGGCACGACGCGATCGTAGACATTCATCGTGAAGAACACGCTGGCGAGGCCCAGCACGTTGATGAGGAAGGCGCCCAGCGCCGCGCTCGCGTAATAGCTGCGATAGCGCCACAGCGTGCGCAGCAGCCAGTGGCCGGCGGGTTCGGTCGGCAGGTCGTCCGGACGCGCGTCGACCTTCGCTGCGGGCTTCACGAGCACCGCGTAGCCGGAGTAGGTCTCGCTCAGCTCCGCTTCCGTACATTCGACCGGCACCTCGCCGAATTCGGGCAGCACGACGCGAAAGCGGATCTGCGCGTCCGGCTCCGCTGAATCGTCGATGCGCCGGCCAAGCAGTACACATGCGCTGCCATTGCGGCGCAACAGCACGACCGGCAGCAGATGCTCGGGTAACTGCGCAGGCGCACGCGCGACCAGTTTCGCGGCCAGCCCGGCGTGAGCGAGCGCCTCGATCGCGAGCAACGGCGTCAGTGCGCCGTATTTGGCAAGACCGGAAGTCAGGACCGCATGGCTTCTGCCGAGACCGTAATGCGTGCAAAGCCATGCGATCGAATCGAGCAGGCTGTCGCGGGCAAGGGAATCAGGCAGGATCGGCTCGTTACCGCTACCCGTATCGGAAGATTGAGCGTTCATATCGAAACAGGCTGCACTGCCATTGCGTAGCCGAGGGAATTCAAAGGGAACCGAGGCCGCGCACGCTAGGACCCGGTGACGGCGCTACTTGACAGGATGAATGGGCCGTACAGACCGGCCCTACCAGATCAGCAATCGCTGCTCCAGCCAACTACGAAGACGATGGTCATCGGCGGGGACCGCGTTTAAGAAGAAACAACTTTACGGAATGTTTCCGCGAGCCCAAATGGGACAAGACCGAAAGAAAATACCGATCAATAAGGACCAGTCCGAATTCCGATCCTCAGGGAGGCACTTCAGCAGACAATGCAGGGAAAGACTTGGTGCGATGCGTCAGCGCTGACGGGCAGCGAAGCCCCGACACGCATCGGCGTGCTGCATGTCGGGGAGCCAGACACATCAGCTCAATTGAGTCGTGACGGCCGCTTGCACCAGTAGTTCGACGTTCATCGCGGCGTTCTCGTAAAGCACGAACGCCAAACCGTCGACTGCCACCATCCCCCCGTTGCTCCACCCCCCGTTGTCGAGCCCGGACATCGCTGAAAGTTCGAGCCGATCACCCGCATCACCCTTCACCATCATTTGCGTATGACCATCAGCTCTAAAAATGTCCTCGTGTCCCAGGTTAAGGACATCCTTGACTGACAGCTTCAATGTGTTGTTGCCGGTTCCCGTGATATCGATAACTTCAATTCCAGTAATTTTTTCCGAAATTCCACTATTGAGCGAAGCAACGTCGAGATATTGGTTCGCCCCCTTCAGTTTCAGCGTATCCGTCCCCGCTCCACCGTGTGCACCGCTGTCAGCGCTGGAAAAATACGAGACATCGCCAACATTAAATATCGTGCCGCCCTTGCCGCCGTAATAGGCGCTCTCGCCAGTAAGCTCATAGTGCGTCGGCGCATCGAACAATTTACTCGTCTCCGCTCCTGAAAACTCGAAGTTATCTACCCATATCAAATTCAAGTTAGGCGCTATCTTTGCCGCCGCGAATTCGATCGAAGTAAAGGCCTGCCCGTCTGGCATGTCGATATCGAAATGCTGGTGAATACCAGAGCGGTAATTAATCTCATTGCTCGTGTAGATCACTTTGCCGGCACTATCGCGGAAGATCACGTGCATACTCTCATAGACAGTGACATCACCGACATCGAAAGAGAAGTGCGTTGCGCTCAAACCGTCCTTCAAATCGAGCCGGACCTTTCCCGTGATACCCAGGGCGGTCGTCGAAGGCTCTTCGTTCAGCTGAAAGGTTGGATCGATATTGAAACCTTTATTGCCATAGATTCCTTGTCTCCAGAACTTTTGGCCACTATCTTCGATCCCGGTCAAAGTGAAATACGGCAATGATATTGTTTGCCCTTTGAACAGAGACACTGGCGTCTCTCCATCGAAGTTTTCGCTAAACGAAATCGATGACGATTGCCGATACTGAGAAATGTTGCCCGCCGCATCGACAATGGCGACGGCGGGAATAGCCGAAGCACCGCTCGGCAGGGCAAGCGTCGCCGTACCGGATGCGATTTCCGACCCAGACAAGGAATGCAGGAAGATCTCGTTACCGACCATCACTGACAGCTTCGCTCCTGCCTGAACTTGGGCACCTGCAAATTTCACCACGACAGCGCCGCTCATCATTTCGACGCTCGTCGGCGGTAACGCAAACGTCTTCAGCACGACGTCCGTCGAATGGACTGCGCCAGCCTCTCCAGTTGCGTTGACCACCCGTGTCTGGATCGTCCAGTTGCCGGCATGCGCGTTCGAATCCGTCGCCACCCACGTACCATCGTTCTTCATGAGCGCGTCCATCCAGGTCCGGCCGCCATCGGTCGACACCTGCACCTTTTCGCCCGCCGCCAACGCCGCCGTCAGGTGACCGCTCAACAGGCGGCCCGCCGTTCCGTCGTTCGTCAATCGGTCGAAATTGAAATTCCCGCTGTCACGCCCCATCTCGTCGAGGATTGCCTTCGTGGTCGGCACGGGCGGCGCCACTGGCCCGATGGTCACGTCGAAACCTTCCGATCGAGCACTCGTGTTCCCCGCCGGATCCTGCGCCGTCACCGTCAGTGCATGACTGCCGTTCGACAACCCGGACGGCAACTGGAACACCCACGCGCCATCGATGCCCGTCTTCACCGTGCCCAGCGCCGTCATGCCATCGTAGATCGTCACCGTCGAGTACGCTTCGGCCCGCCCCGACAGCATCGGCTGCGCACTCTCCGTCGCCGCATCGATCTTCGGCTGCGACGGCGGCGTCACGTCCACCTGAATACCGTAAGACATCGACGGTATGCTCATGCCGACGTCGTTGCTGGCCCGCGCGGTCAGACGATACTCGCCATCGCGCAGCGGTTGCGTGAGCGCGAAACTCCATGCGCCGTTTGCGCCGACCACCGCTGCCCCGACCTCGATGCCGTCCACCAGAAGATGGATCGTCGCGCCAGGGTCGCCGCGACCGCTCACCGTCGGGCGCGGGTCATTGGTCAACCCGCCTTTTTCGATCACGCCAGTGTGCGGCGGTACGTTGTCGGTCACTGCGTCAATCGTCGGACGCGACGGACGCGTCGTTGCCTTCTGCTCTGCCATTTCTACTTTCCTTAGCAGTCCAAGATGTCCCGGAGCCATCCGGACATGTCAATACCGGAACCGTGGCCCCTCACCGGTGGCCACGGCGCTATCAATCCCGTTCGTTATGCGGTTTCGAGTTCGATTTCGACTCGCCGGTTCTGCGCGCGCCCTTCAGCCGTCGAATTGGTCGCGACGGGCTCTCCCTCGCCCTTGCCGACGATCGTGAAATCTTCCGCATGCAGTCCGCCCGTACGCAGGTACGTGGCAACTGCCCGGGCACGCGCCTCGGACAGTCGAACGTTATGGGCGTGCGCGCCCTGCGAATCCGTATAGCCCGTGACCGTCACGCGGCGAAACCGGGCATCGCGATTCACGTCCAGAAAGCGGTTGAGCGCCTGGCGGGCGCTCGGCGTCAGCGCCGCGCTGTCGAACGCGAAGTTCGCACTGCCTTGCAGCAGCACCTGGCGCTGCGCAACCGGCGCGACAGCCGGCTGCGGCTGCTCGACCGGCTGCGGTTGCGCGACGACCGGTTGCTCGACGCGCGCCTGAGGCGGTACGCCGCACATGAAAGTCAGTTCGCGGGGATCGCCCATTGCGGCGCCACGACGCACACGGTCGACCGCCTGCAGCGGCCTGACCGGCTTGCCGGCGCAGAACTTCTGTGCGGCTGCCTCGCACGATTGCGTGCTGGACACGAGCCCCTCGCATGTCACGCGAAAGACCGGCGCCGTCTGATCAGGCGCCTTGATCGCCCGCACCGTATAGGTCGGCCCCGATTGCGTCGTGCATGCGCTCAGCAGAACGACGAATGCGCCGAGCAAGCCCCGACGGACAAAGTATTGCGGTTTGTTCATGATGATTCGGCCCGCTCGAGGCGGACTCCTGGAAATTGACGGATGGAAATGAAGTCGGTCGTGTGGCTGATGCATGGCACGGCGGGCGACGAGCGCCCGCTCGACCACGCATCAGGGTCACGACGCGGGCCGATCGGCCCGCGTTAGCGCCTTACCACTGATACGACGCACCTGCACCGAAGGTATTACCGCCGCTGCTGAGGCTGACGCCAGCACGCATCTTCAGGTTTTCCGTGATGCGTGCTTCACCGCCCATCGCGACAGCCTGGTAGCCCTTGTACGACGCACCAGCCACACCGAATGACAAGGTCTTGCCCGGATCGACGCCCGGAATCATCGTCAACGCCGTCGCCGCCGCGATACCCGAATAGGCATTGCGCGACATGTCGTTGATCTGACCTTGCATCCCGCCGATCGCCCGGTCGAGCTGCCCCCTGTTGACGGCATCCGTTTTATTGATGCCGTCCGCGACATTGACGAGCCGACGCTCGTGGCCGTCCGAGCCAAACGACACGGTATTGGCTTCGGTTGCCTTCGACCCGCTGCCCAGCGCAACCGAATTGGTCGCACCGGATGACACGGTGGCGCCATGACCCAACGCCGTACCGTCGTCGGCCTGAACCTTCGAACCGGCACCGATTGCCGTGCCGTTGTTCTTGGCATCGGCGACTTGCGCGCCGGAGCCAACCGCGATGTTGCCGTTGCCAGTGCCCGGTTTCGCGGCGACGATCTCGGCACTGTCCTTGCCGCTGCCGCCCGTGCCCTGAATCAGGTCGTTGCCGTTGGTACCCGGCTTGCCGCCGTTGCCGTCGCCAGGCGTGGTCATCGTGGTCAGACGGTCATCGATCTTGTCGACACGTCCTTGCAGGTCCGAGAACTGCCCGTAGTTCACGGCGTCGTACCGGCTCTTGCCGTTCTCGACATTGGTCAGCACCACCGGTCCCGACGACGGACCGTTGCCAAGCGTCACCTTGCCCCAGTTCACGGTACCGTCGCCGTTCTTGTCGTACGCGACCGCGCCGACCAGCTTCGTGGTTTCACCGAGATTGTTCTGGATCTGCGAGACCCGGTTGTCGATGTTCGTCAGCGCGTCGCCTGCATTGTGGAAGGTTTTGTCACCCACGTTGTAGGTCGGCGCAACGATCTCGCCGGTTGTCTCGTCAACCTTCGCACCGCCGCCCAACGCGTCGGTCACGCCACTCAACTGGCTGACGTTCACCGCATCCGTCTTGGCCGTACCCGCTGCCACGTTGTGCAGCGCGACTGGCGCTGAGGCGCCCTTGCCGCCGAGCGTCACCGAACCGTAGTTCGTCGTGCCGTCCGCATTCTTGTCGTACACGACCGCCGACTGCAGCTTGCCGTCTTCACCGACCAGGCCTGCCGAGCGCAATTGCCGCACGTTGACCGCATCGGTTTCGTCGACACCATCCGCGACGTTCTTCAGCATGACGGGCGCCACGCCCACGCCACCGAGCGTGACGGAGGCATGCGTTGCGTCGTCGTACTGAACCGCATTCGCGACACCCTGCTGCAGCGTCTCGATCTGCGCCGTGTGCGTCGTTACGCGCTCGTCGACGTGCTTGAATGCGTCGCCGACGTTGTCGTACGTGTTCTTCAAGCCATCTGCCGCCGTCAGTTCATAGGTCGGTGCCTCGATGTCGCCGGTCGTCGGATCGAACTTGGCACCGCCACCGAGGCTATCCGCGATGCTAGACGCGGCGAAGTTCAGCTGACCACCGTTGACGGCCTCGGTGCTGTCGAGCGCAAGCGAACCGTCCGCGACGTTACGGATCACCGTGCCATTCGTACCTGCCAACGTCACCGCTGCCTTGGTCGCGTTGTCATAGACGACTGCGTTCGGGTTCGTACCGTTCCCGCCTTCACGCTGCTCCAGCGCCTTGATGGCGTCGCCAACGGACGCGTAATCCTTGCCGTCGACGTTATAAACCGGCGCTGTAACCTTGCCGTTTGCATCGACGCCTGCACCACCGCCGATGATGTCGGTTACGCCCGTCAACTGCGACACGTTGACCGCGTCCGTCGACGCCTTGCCGGCAGCAACGTTATGCAGGGCAACCGGCATACCCGCGTTCGCGCCCCCAAACGTCACCGAAGCGAAGTTCGTGGTGCCGTCGGCATGCGTGTCGTAGGTCACGGCCGCGAGCGCCTTGCCGTTCTCGCCGATCAGGCCAGACGACTTCAGTTGCGATACGTTCACCGCGTCCGTGTCGAGCGTACCGGCTGCCACGTTCGACAGCTTGGTACCCCCTTCGCCCGCCAGCGTGGCCGACTTGTAGTTCGGCGTGCCGTCCGCGTTCTTGTCGTACGTCATCGCGGCCACCGCGTTGCCGTCCTTGTCGATCAGGCCCGACGACTTCAGCTGCGATACGTTCACCGCGTCCGTGTCGACCTTGCCGGCCGCCACGTTCGACAACGTCGTGCCGTTCTGGCCGGCCAGTGTCACCTTGTCCTTCTGGTCGCCGTCATAGGCCACCGCATTCGGATCCGTGCCGCTGCTGCCGTCACCGCCACTCTTCGCTGCGGCCTGAAGTGCATCGTTGACGTTGTGGTACTCCTTGCCGTCGATTGTGTACGTCGGTGCCGTCACATCGCCGTTTGTGTCGAAGCCCGTACCGCCACCGACCACATTCGCGAGGCCCTTGAGCTGCGCGAGACTGACGGCATCGGTGTCCTGCGTGCCCTTCGCGACGTGGACGATCTGACGCTCGGCGCCTGCCGTGCCGATCGACAGCGCATTCGCACGATTCGCGATCGAGTTGGCACCCAATGCGATGCTGTTCGAACTCTGCGCCTGCGAATTCGCCCCGAGCGCGATGGCGTCGACGACGTTCTGCTGCACGTTCGCGTTCGTACCGATGGCAATGCTGTTCACGGCGCCTGACTTCGTCAGCGCCTTGTCACCGATCGCGATCGAGCTCTTGCCCACGGCTGTCACGCCGTTGTTGCCGACCGCGACGGCGTTTTCGGCGTTGGCCTTCGCGCGGGAACCGATGGCCAATGCGCCTGCGCCGTTCGTCGTGACCATGCTGCCCATCGCCACCGCATATGGCTGCTCGACCCCGGTCTGCGCAATACTACCGATCGCCACCGAGTTGTCCGAGTTCGCAACCGCCTGCAGACCGACCGAGATCGAATTGATCCCGCTGGCGCCGCTGCCTACGCCAATGGCGGCGGCCGTGCCCGCCCTCGGATCGCGACCATTCATCGAGGCGATGTTCGGCATGCTGCCGTCCGAACCCAACCCTTCGATTGCAACGAAGCCGCCCGGCTTCGATTCGACGTCACGCGTCATCCGCGTCATCTTCGCGTCGAGCTTCGTATTGGCGGTGTGCATCGCATCGGTCAACTGCTTCATGTTGACGGCATCGGTATCGTCAACACCGTTGGCGACGTGAACGATACGGCGCTCTTCCCCGACGTTACCCACCGCAACGGTGTTGTCGTCGTCGGCGACCGAATTGAAGCCGATTGCCACGGAGTTGGCACCGTTCGCACGCGAGCCGGACCCCAATGCCATTGCTTGCGGTCGGGTTGCCCAGGCGTTCGCACCGATCGCGACACTTTCGGGACCTCTCGCAATTGCGTCTCGGCCCTCCGAGTTGACCTTGATGTACTTCAGCTTGATCGCGCCATTGACCAACGAGTCTTCCAGATCGTTGAGTTGATCGACGTTCACCGCGTCCGTGCCGGCCGTACCCTTTGCCACGTTCGACAGCATCACCGGCCCCGTCGACTTGCCATCGCCCAGCGTCACCGAGCCGTAGTTCGGCGTGCCGTCCGCTTTCTTGTCGTACGTCACTGCGGCAATCGACTTGCCGTCCACACCGATCAGCCCCGACGCCTTCAGCTGCGATACGTTCACCGCGTCCAGGTCCGCCGTACCAGCCTTCACGTTCGACAACGTCGTGCCCGTCTTGCCTGCCAGCGTCACCTTGTCCTTCGACGTGCCGTCATACACCACCGCCAGCGATTCACCGGTCGTCTCGTCGACGACACCGCCGTCCTTCAGTGCGTCCTTCAGGTTGCCCAGGCTCTCGTTCGTCGCGAACAACTGCGAGCCGTTCACTGCATCCGTGCTCGTCGCCGACAGCGCGCCAGCCTTCACGTTCGTCAGCGTCGTGCCGCCTTCGCCTGCCAGCGTCGCCGTCTTGTAGTTCGCCGTGCCGTCCGCGTTCTTGTCGTACGTCACCGCAGCGCGCGACTTGCCGTCTTCGCCGATCAGCCCCGACGACTTCAACTGCGACACGTTCACGGCGTCCATGTCCGCCGTACCGGCCTTCACGTTCGCCAGCTTCGTACCGGCTTCGCCTGCCAGCGTCGCCGACTTGTAGTTCGCCGTGCCGTCCGCATTCTTGTCGTACGTCACCGCGGCGCGCGACTTGCCGTCTTCGCCGATCAGGCCCGACGACTTCAGTTGCGACACGTTCACGGCGTCCCGGTCAGCCTTGCCCGCTGCGACGTTCGCCAGCGTCGTGCCGCCTTCGCCTGCCAGCGTCGCCGACTTGTAGTTCGCCGTGCCGTCCGCGTTCTTGTCGTAGGTCACCGCAGCGCGCGACTTGCCGTCTTCGCCGATCAACCCCGACGACTTCAGTTGCGACACGTTCACGGCGTCCCGGTCAGCCTTGCCCGCCGCGACGTTCGCCAGCGTCGTGCCGCCTTCGCCCGCCAGCGTCACCGACTTGTAGTTCGCCGTGCCGTCCGCGTTCTTGTCGTACGTCACCGCAACGCGCGACTTGCCGTCTTCGCCGATCAGGCCCGACGACTTCAGTTGCGACACGTTCACGGCGTCCATGTCCGCCGTACCGGCCTTCACGTTCGCCAGCGTCGTACCGCCTTCACCCGCCAGCGTCGCCGACTTGTAGTTCGGCGTGCCGTCGGCATTCTTGTCGTACGTCACCGCAGCGCGCGACTTGCCGTCTTCGCCGATCAACCCCGACGACTTCAACTGCGACACGTTCACTGCGTCCCGGTCAGCCTTGCCCGCTGCGACGTTCGCCAGCGTCGTACCGCCTTCGCCTGCCAGCGTCGCCGACTTGTAGTTCGCCGTGCCGTCCGCGTTCTTGTCGTACGTCACCGCGGCGCGCGACTTGCCGTCTTCGCCGACCAGCCCCGACGACTTCAGTTGCGACACGTTCACGGCGTCCATGTCCGCCGTACCGGCCTTCACGTTCGACAGCTTCGTACCGCCTTCACCCGCCAGCGTCGCCGACTTGTAGTTCGGCGTACCGTCCGCGTTCTTGTCGTACGTCACTGCAGCGCGCGCCTTGCCGTCTTCACCGACCAGCCCCGACGACTTCAGTTGCGACACGTTCACGGCGTCCATGTCCGCCGTACCGGCCTTCACGTTCGACAGCTTCGTACCGCCTTCACCCGCCAGCGTCGCCGACTTGTAGTTCGCCGTGCCGTCCGCGTTCTTGTCGTACGTCACCGCAGCGCGCGACTTGCCATCGTCGCCGATCAGGCCCGACGACTTCAGTTGCGATACGTTAACCGCATCCAGGTCGGCCGTACCGGCCTTCACGTTCGACAACGTCGTACCCGTCTTGCCTGCCAGCGTCACCTTGTCCTTCGTCACGCTGTCGTAAGCCACGGCCAACGGGTTCAGGCCACCTTCCACTTCGCTGATCGCTTTCGTCAGTTGATCGACGTTCACCGCGTCCGTACCGGCCGTACCCTTTGCCACGTTCGACAGCGTCACCGGCCCCGTCGACTTGCCATCGCCCAGCGTCACCGAGCCATAGTTCGGCGTACCGTCCGCCTTCTTGTCGTACGTCACCGCGGCAATCGACTTGCCGTCCACGCCGATCAGCCCCGACGCCTTCAGTTGCGATACGTTCACCGCGTCCAGGTCCGCCGTACCAGCCCTCACGTTCGACAACGTCGTGCCCGTCTTGCCTGCCAGCGTCACCTTGTCCTTCGACGTGCCGTCGTACACCACCGCCAGCGACTCACCGGTCGTCTCGTCGACGACACCGCCGTCCTTCAGCGCATCCTTCAGGTTGCCCAGGCTCTCGTTCGTCGCGAACAACTGCGAGCCGTTCACCGCGTCCGTACTCGTCGCCGACAGCGCGCCAGCCTTCACGTTCGTCAGCGTCGTGCCGCCTTCACCCGCCAGCGTCGCCGACTTGTAGTTCGCCGTGCCGTCCGCGTTCTTGTCGTACGTCACCGCAGCGCGCGTGTCGCCATCGCCATCCACCAGACCCGTGTTCGTAAACTGGTTCTTGATGTGCGTGATGTCACCCGTGTTGCCCGCCACACGATCGTCCAGGTTCTCCAGGGCGGAGCCAACATTGTGATAGTCGACCTGCTTCGAGCTGTCCGCCGGATCGGTCAGGCTGTACGTCGGTGCCTTCACCTTGCCATTTGCGTCCACCGTCGAGCCGCCGCCCAGCGTATCCGCCACACTCTGCGCCGTGTCGTACAGTTGCGAACCATTGACCGCGTCCTTGCTGTCCGCGCTTACCTTGCCCGCACTCAGGTTCGTCAGCGTCGTGCCCGTCTTGCCTGCCAGCGTCACCTTGTCCTTCGTCACGCTGTCGTAAGCCACGGCCAACGGGTTCAGGCCACCTTCCACTTCGCTGATCGCTTTCGTCAGTTGATCGACGTTCACCGCGTCCGTACCGGCCGTACCCTTTGCCACGTTCGACAGCGTCACCGGACCCGTCGACTTGCCATCGCCCAGCGTCACCGAGCCATAGTTCGGCGTGCCGTCCGCCTTCTTGTCATACGTCACCGCGGCAATCGACTTGCCGTCCACGCCGATCAGCCCCGACGCCTTCAGCTGCGAAACGTTCACCGCGTCAAGGTCCGCCGTACCAGCCTTCACGTTCGACAACGTCGTGCCCGTCTTGCCTGCCAGCGTCACCTTGTCCTTCGACGTGCCGTCGTACACCACCGCCAGCGATTCACCGGTCGTCTCGTCGACGACACCGCCGTCCTTCAGTGCGTCCTTCAGGTTGCCCAGGCTCTCGTTCGTCGCGAACAACTGCGAGCCGTTCACCGCGTCCGTGCTCGTCGCCGACAGCGCGCCAGCCTTCACGTTCGTCAGCGTCGTACCCGTCTTGCCTGCCAGCGTCACCTTGTCCTTCACGTCGCTGTCGTACGCGACCGCGTTCGGGTCAGAGCCACCGTTCTTCGCCATCGCGTCCAGCGCGTCACCAACATTGTTGTACGTCGTATCGCCAACCTTGTACGTCGGCGCCTTGACGGTGCCATCGGCATCAATGCCCGCGCCACCTCCGAGCGCAGTTGTTACACCCGTCAGTTGACTCACGTTCACCGCGTCGTTGTTTTTCGTACCTTTTGCGACATTGACGATCTGACGCTGGAGCGAATTCGAACCCACGGAGAGGGCATTGCCGCGATCGGCGACCGAATTGGCGCCCAGTGCGATGCCGCCGTTATTGCCCGACGCCACATTCGCGTTGGCACCCAGTGCAATGGCATCCGTTACGTTTTGCGCGACGTTGGCGGACTTGCCCATCGCAACGCTGTTCACTGTACCTGCCGCCGTCATCGCCTTGTCGCCGATGGCGATCGAGCTCTTGCCCACGGCTACCACACCGTTGTTACCGACCGCCACTGCGTTGTCGGCATTGGCTTTCGCGCGAGAGCCAATGGCCAGCGCGCCTGCACCATTCGTGGTCACCATGCTGCCCATCGCGACCGAATACGGTTGCTCGACTCCGGTCTGCGCGACGCTGCCGATCGCCACCGCGTAGTCGGAACTGGAGACTGCCTGCAGACCGACCGCAACCGAATTGATCCCGCCAGCGCCACTCGCCACACCGATAGCAGCGGCCGTACCCAATTTCGGATCACGGCCGTTCATCGACGCAATGTTCGGTAAGCTGCCGTCTGCACCCAGCCCTTCGATCGCGACGAAACTGCCCGGCTTCGATTCGACGTCTCGCGTCATCCGCATCATCTTCGCGTCGAGCTTCGTATTGGCGGAATGCATTGCGTCGGTCAACTGCTTCATGTTGACGGCATCGGTGTCATCGACGCCATCGCTGACATTGACAATCCGGCGCGTCGCACCCACGTCACCGATCGACACGGTATCGGCGCTCGCCGCGACCGAGTTGACGCCGATTGCGATCGAATTCATGCCCGACGCCCGGGAACCCGAACCGATCGCCAGCGTATCGACGTTCGTCGCATTCGCTTGCGAGCCGATCGCCACGCTGTTCTTGCCCAGCGCATTGGCCTGCATGCCCGTGGCCCGCACTTTGATGTACTTCATGTCGAGCGTGCCGTCGCCGAGGTTCTGCTTGATCTCGTCCTTGACGTCGCTCAGGCCGCTCTGGAGCTGGGCCACGTTGACGGCGTCGGTGGCAGCTTGCCCCGTCGCGACGTTCTTCAGCGAGACCGGACTCGACGCCCCCGTGCCGCCCAGCGTCACGCTCGACTTGTTCGCGCCGTCGTAATGCACAGCGTTCACGTCCTCGCCGCCTGCGCCGCCCGACGTGGCCGCCGCCTGAAGCGCGTCGCCGACATTGTTGTAGGTCTTGTCGCCGACCTTATAGGTCGGCTTCGAAAGGGTGCCGTCCGCATTGACGGCCGATTCGCCGCCGAGTGCGGATGCGACGCTCGCCGATACGTCGTACAACTGGCTGCCGTTCACGGCGTCCTTGCTGGCCGGCGCGACCTTGCCGGCCTTCACGTTCGTGACAACCGTACCGCCCGTGCCGCCCAGTGCAACGGTGCTCTTCGTCGCATCCTTGTATACGACCGCGAGCGACTCGCCAGTCGACGGATCGATCAGGCCACTATCGGTCAGCGATTGCTCGACTTTGGTCACACGGTTGTTGGTCCCAAACAATTGGGCACCGTTGACGGCATCGGTGCTGTTCGACGACAGCGTCCCGGCACGCACATTGGTAAGCTTGGCCGCAGCCGCACCGGTACCGCCGAGGGTGACCGAATCCTTCGCAGTGGAATCATATTCCACGGCATTTTCCGCGCCGCCCGACGCGGACACCGCCAGCAGCGCATCGCCGACGTTGTCGTAGGTCTTGCTGCCAATCGTATAAGCCGGTTTCTTGATGTTGCCGTCCGCGCCGACGGCAGCGTTGCCGCCCAGCGCATCTGTCACGCCCTTCAGCTGTGCAACGTTGACGGCGTCGGTCGCCTGCGTGCCACGGCCGACGTTGACGATCTGGCGCTCGAAACCGGCTGTACCGACCGATACGGTCTGGTCCCGGTTGGCTTCCGAGTATGAACCGAGTGCCAGCGAGTCAGTGCCGCGCGCGGCCGAGCTCTGACCGATCGCGATCGCATTCTCTGCAGCCGCCGCAGCTTGCGAGCCGATCGCCATCGTGCCAGTCCGCGTCGCCATCGACGAATCACCGATCGCCAACGCGGATTCCGCCGTCGCCTTCGCCTTCCGGCCCAGCGCATAGGCGCCCCAACCGGTCGCCTGTGCTTCGTTGCCCAGCGCGATCGACGACTTGCCGGCCGCATTGGCCCCGGCCCCCAGCGCCACCGCGCCTTCGTCACCGAGTGCCGATGCATTGGCACCGAACGCGACGTTGTTGCCGGCCGCCGTCGCTGCGGTACCAACCGCCACCGCACCACCGAGGCCCGACGTGGATGGACGCGTCTTCGCGCTGCTACCGATCGCGATCGAATTGTCCCCCAACGCCAACGCGTTGTCCGTGCCGTCGCCCTTCGCGTTGATCTTCACGTATGCGCTGTTGTCGGGCACGACCGCCCGGGTATCGGGACCACTCCGCTTGACCGTCACCGGGCCATCCTGCTTGGCGTCGGCCAGATGAATCGGATCGTCGAACGTCGGGTCCGGCGCGTCGACTTCGTCGGCGTACGCGGATCCCATGGAAGCGACGAGCAGCGCAGTGGCCGCGGCAATTTTCGATTTCGCGGAGCGCGATGATTTCGAGCGCCCACGCGCCATTTCCGATGCCGCGCACCAGGTGCTGGTCGAGGCATTCCACACGACACGATACGACTTGTTCATACGAACCTTTTCCTTTGGTAAATCTCTCTGCGACGCGCGCCGGCTTTGCGTGGCCATATCGATGCGCCGACTCGGCGAGAGCAGTGACAAGTAGCTCAACGCTTACCGCTATCCGGAAAGAAGTGCGAAACGTGCCCGCCGAGAAATCGCATGAACAAGGACGGAAGATCATGTCAACAGCGCTGCTAAATCACGCGTTTCAACCGGATACCGATAGCTGGCTAAAACTGTATTGACATGCCTTCATCCCAAAAATGGGACGAATACTAATTATTTTGATATTTGATTAATACTTGTACTAGGCAGAATTTATTTGTGACGTATTTTTCATAATTTAAAAGATTTACTCAGCCACCCCGTCAATAAAATAATTTGATATTTACTGTATTAAAAAACTACTGCGGCACCGCGTTTCGCTCAATGGCGGCACCGGGCGGCAAATGTCGCCATCCTGTTTTGAGCGGGTTCCCTCGGATTGCTCGCTTGCAGGGGAAAATCCGCTATACTTTGCCGACTGTCGCCCTCGGGCGGCAGGTCGGAAGCGCGCCGATTTGCTGACTCGATTGCGGGCGCGCGAACCGGCCGGGGCGTGGCTGTGTGTTCGCCCTGGCGGTTCACTACAAATGCGGCTAAAGAGGTCGTCAGCCGCGCACCTTCGCCTCCGCGCCTCGCCGACACCATTTAGCCGCCCAGTCATAAGGCGGAACGAATGGAATCGATCGGCATCGTCGCTCCACAGACCATGCACTTCGCCGAACCGCTGCGCTTGCAAAGCGGCAGCGTGATCGGCAACTATCAGCTCGTCGTCGAGACGTACGGCGAGCTCAACGCCGCACGCTCGAACGCGGTGCTCGTCTGCCACGCGCTCAACGCGTCGCACCACGTCGCCGGTGTCTACGCGGACGATCCGCGCAGCACCGGCTGGTGGGACAACATGGTCGGCCCGGGCAAGCCGCTCGACACCAACCGCTTCTTCGTGATCGGCGTGAACAACCTCGGCTCGTGTTTCGGCTCGACCGGCCCGATGAGCATCGATCCGTCGACCGGCAAGCCGTACGGCGCGAAGTTCCCGGTGGTCACCGTCGAGGACTGGGTGCATGCGCAGGCGCGCGTCGCCGACGCGTTCGGCATCGAGCGCTTCGCCGCGGTGATGGGCGGCAGCCTCGGCGGCATGCAGGCGCTCGCGTGGAGCCTGATGTATCCGGAACGCGTCGCGCACTGCATCGACATCGCGTCGACGCCGAAGCTGTCCGCGCAGAACATCGCATTCAACGAGGTCGCGCGCTCGGCGATCCTGTCCGATCCCGATTTCCACGGCGGCGACTACTACGCGCATGGCGTGAAGCCGAAGCGCGGCCTGCGCGTCGCGCGGATGATCGGCCACATCACGTACCTGTCCGACGACGACATGGCCGAGAAATTCGGCCGGGCGCTGCGCCGCGCCGACGGCGCGCTCGACGCGTACAACTTCAGCTTCGACGTCGAGTTCGAGGTCGAGTCGTACCTGCGCTACCAGGGCGACAAGTTCGCCGACTACTTCGACGCGAACACCTACCTGCTGATCACGCGCGCGCTCGACTACTTCGATCCGGCGAAGGCGTTCGACGGCAACCTGACGGCCGCGCTCGCGCACACGCAGGCGAAGTACCTGATCGCGAGCTTCTCGACCGACTGGCGCTTCGCGCCCGCGCGCTCGCGCGAGATCGTGAAGGCGCTGCTCGACAACAAGCGCACGGTCAGCTACGCGGAAATCGATGCGCCGCACGGCCACGATGCGTTCCTGCTCGACGATGCGCGTTATCACAACCTGATCCGCGCGTATTACGAACGAATCGCCAACGAGGTAGGAGCATGAACCAGCAAGCGCTGAATTCCCTGTCCGCGCGCGCGGACTTCCGCGCGATCGCGCGCTGGGTCGAGCCGCGTGCGACCGTGCTCGACCTCGGCTGCGGCGACGGCTCGCTGCTGTCGCTGCTGATGGAAGAGCTGGACGTCACCGGCTACGGGATCGAGCTGAACGACGCGGGCGTGCTCGCGAGCACGAAGAACGGCATCAACGTGATCCAGCAGAACCTCGAGGACGGCCTGCGCCTGTTCGAGGACCACAGCTTCGACATCGCGATCCTGTCGCAGACGCTGCAGACGATTCACCAGACCGCCGCGATCCTGCGCGAAACCGCGCGGGTCGGGCGCGAATGCATCGTGTCGTTCCCGAACTTCGGCTACTGGGCGCACCGGCTGTCGGTGCTGCGCGGCCGCATGCCGGTGTCGAAGTCGCTGCCTTACCAGTGGCACAACACGCCGAACGTGCGGGTGCTGACGATCAAGGATTTCGAGGCGCTCGCGCCCGAGGTCGGCGTCACGATTCTCGACCGCATCGTGCTGCACGAAGGCCAGCCGATTCGATGGGGAGCGAACTGGCGTGGTAGTCTTGCTGTCTACCGCGTCAAGCGCAGCTGAGCCGGGGGGCCGTTGACGGAAGCTCCGGTCTGCACGCGCGAGCGGTCGCCCCTCGTGCGCCGCTCGCGCCGCCTGCGCTGCCGCCGCCATCAGTCAACGCTACCCAGTTCCAGTCCATGTCGAAAACGCCACACGAGGCGCCCGCACTCACCGCTCACGAGGATCACCCCGGCTGGCGAGCCTATCTGAACACGCACATGCTGATCTGCGTGTTCCTGGGCTTCACGTCGGGTCTGCCCCTCTTCACGCTCGTCTACCTCGTGCAGGCATGGCTGCGCTCCGAAGGCGTGAACCTGAAGGAAATCGGCCTGTTCGCGCTGATCCAGTTCCCGTATACGTGGAAGTTCCTGTGGGCGCCGCTGATGGACCGCTACATCCCGCGCCTGCCCGGCTGGCGGCCGGGCCGCCGGCGCGGCTGGCTGCTGCTCACGCAGCTGCTGGTCGCGGGCGCGATCGCCGCGCTCGGCTTCGTGTCGCCGCGCGACTCGATCTGGACGGTCGCCGCGCTCACCACGCTCGTCGCGTTCTTCGGCGCGAGCGCCGACATCGTGATCGACGCGTACCGCCGCGAGCTGCTGCGCGACACCGAGCAGGGCCTCGGCAACGCGGTGCACGTGAACGCGTACAAGCTCGCCGCGCTGATCCCCGGCTCGCTGGCGCTGATCCTGTCCGACCACATGCCGTGGGACGCCGTGTTCGCGATCACCGGCGCGTTCATGCTGCCGGGCATCCTGATGACGCTCGTCGTGCGCGAGCCGGAAGTGGTCGGCGCGCCGCCGCGCAACCTGCGCGACGCGATCGTGCTGCCGTTCCGCGAATTCATCCAGCGCGACGGCTGGGCCGGCGCGCTGCTCGTCATCGCGTTCATCTTCCTGTACAAGATCGGCGACACGATGGCCACCACGCTGTCGACGTCGTTCTTCCTCGACATCGGCTTCACGCGCACCGAGATCGGCATCGTCGCGAAAACCACCGCGCTCGTCGCGAGCGTGCTGGGCGGCATCATCGGCGGCATCTGGCTCGTGAAGATCGGCATCGGCCGCGGGCTGTGGATCTTCGGCGCGCTGCAGCTGGTGTCGACGCTCGGCTTCGCGTGGCTCGCGCAGCTCGGCCCCGGCTCGCCGGTGCTCGCGATGCTGTACGACTTCACCGTGTCGACGAGTCACGCGATCGCGTCCGCGCTGTCGGTGTTCGGCATCGCCGTCACGCCGCAATTCAGCCCGATGACGGTCGCGCTCGCGATCGTCTACGGCTTCGAGACCTTCACGACCGGCCTGACGATGGCCGCGTTCGTCGCCTATATCGCGAGCACGACCGACCCGCGCTATACGGCCACGCAGTTCGCGCTCTTCACGAGCCTCGCGTCGGTGCCGCGCACGCTCGCGTCGGCCGCGAGCGGCTTCATCGTCGCGAAGATCGGCTGGTTCGACTACTTCATCGTGTGTACCGCGCTCGCGATTCCCGGCATGCTGCTGCTGTTCAGGATCGCGCCGTGGAACGGTACCGCACGCGACGGCGAGGCGAGCCGTGCGCAGTAACCGCCTGCATCGTCTCGCCCGCGTCGCGGCTGCGTTGAGCATCGGCGCCGCGGCACTGGCCGCGATGGACGCCTGCGCGAGCGACACCGGCGCGACCGCGGCGGGCTCCGCGCCGGCGACGCCGCCCGCGCCTGCGACGGCGGCCGCGCCCGCCGCGCCGTCCATCGCGGAAGGCGCGCAGCCGACCGGCGCCGCGGCGCCCGCGAAGGCCTATACGCCGACGCCGCAGCAGGTCCGCTACGGCAACGCGATCGCATTCCGCACGCTGATCCCGTCGCCGCTGCTCGAACAGCTCACCGCGAACGAATACGCACAGATCGTCCAGGCGGCCGCCGACAGCAACCGGCTGCTGAGCGCGAACCAGCCGCGCGTGAAGCGGCTGCGCGCGATCGTCGCGAAGCTCGCGCCGTATTCGGTGAAGTGGAACGACCGCGTGAAAAGCTGGGCCTGGGACGTGAACGCGATCCGCTCGCGCGACATCCGCCTGACCTGCCTGCCGGGCGGCAAGGTGCTCGTGTACGGCGGCATGCTCGATCGGGTGCGCCTGAACGACGACGAGCTCGGCGTGCTGCTCGCGCACGGCATCGCCCATGCGCTGCGCGAACACGCGCGCAGCAACTTCAGCGTGACCTCGCAGACGTCGCTGCGCGCGGCCGCGCTGCCGCCGCTGTTCGGCGTCGGCGATCCGCTGCCGCAGGCGCTGAACCTCGGCGAGCGCCTGCAATCGCTCCACTACGACCCGACCGACGAAACCGAGGCCGACGTGATCGGCGGCGACATCGCCGCCCGCGCGGGCTTCGATCCGCGCGCGGCGATCACGCTGTGGGACAAGCTCGCGGTCGCGACCCGCGCGAACAAGGCGTCGGGCTTCATCTACACGCATCCGTACAGCAGCGCGCGCCGCCAGGACCTGCTGAACCGGCTGCCGGACCTGATGCCGCTGTACGCGAAGGCAACGGGCAAGCGCGTCGAATCGCTGCCCGACTACGCGGGCATCAGCGCGCAGCGGCGCAAGATCGTGCGGCGCTGAACCGCCGCGCGGCGCCGGGACGCTACGCGTCCGCGTCGGCCATGGCCGGGCGCACCCCGCTGTCGCGCATCCAGCGCACTTCGTCTCCCGGGCTGCGGCCGAACAGCCGCTTGAACTCGCGGCTGAACTGCGACGCGCTCGCATAGCCGACCCGCGCGGCCGCCGCGCCGGCGCCCAGCCCGTCGCGCACCATCATCAGCCGCGCCTGGTGCAGCCGCGCGGTCTTCACGTACTGCATCGGCGACGTCGCCGTCACGTGCTTGAACTGCGCGTGAAACACCGCGAGGCTCATCCCGGCTTCGCGGGCGAGCGTCTCGACGTCGAGATCGGCCTTCAGCTCCGCATGGATGCGCCGCAACGCCTTCGCGATGCGACCGAAATGATGCTGCTGCACGAGCGCCGCGCGCATCGCGTCGCCCTGCTCGCCAGTCAGCACGCGATACGCGATCTCGCGCATGATCGCCGGCCCCAGCACCCGTGTGTCGTGCGGCGACGCGAGCGCTTCGAGCAGGCGCACGACGGCATCGGCCAACGGCGCGTCGAGCGGCGTCGAATAGACGCCGAGCGGCTCGCTGACCGCCGCGCCGAGCGTCTCGTCGAGCAGGATCGCGAGTTCGGCGATCACCGCGAGATCGACGCGGATCGAGATCGCGAGAAACGGCTCGTCCATGCTCGCGAAGGTCTCGCATTCGAACGGCAGCGGCACCGACAGCACCAGATACTGCTGCGGGTCGTACACGAACGAGCGGTCGCCGAGATAGCCGAGCTTGCGCCCCTGGCACACGACGATGATGCTCGGCTCGTACAGCACCGGCATGCGCGGCGCCGGATGGGTCACACGGATGAAGCGCACGCCGTCGAGCGCCGCGAGCGTGTCGCCCTCGTTCGGCGCGAGGCGCGTGTGCAGCTCGATCATGCGGCGCTGCAGGCGCTCGCCCGCGTCGGCCAAAAGGGGTTGGAAGCTCATCGGTACGGCCCTATCCGGCAAGAGAATCTGGCTCGCAATGTAGCACCTTGGACGCATTTTGACGGCTGTTCGCGGGCAATTCGAGAGGAATAGGCAAATCTTCCAGACCTTCGTGTATTTCGCCGCGGCGCCGCGCTCCTTACGATGACGTCCTGTCTCGCCGCATCGCCACATGATGCGACGGCAGTCTGTTTCGCCGGATGTTTTCCGGACAAGGAGCCCTTGCATGAGTACGACCTATGCCTACGCGGCGACCGATGCGCAGTCGCCGCTCGCCCCGTTCGAATTCCAGCGTCGCGCGCTGCGCGACCTCGACGTCCAGATCGACGTCCTCTACTGCGGCGTCTGCCACTCGGACCTTCACCAGGCGCGCAACGAATGGCGCAACACGATCTACCCGGTCGTGCCCGGCCATGAAATCGTCGGCCGCGTGACCGCGACCGGCCCGCAGGTGTCGCGCTTCAAGGTCGGCGAGCTGGTCGGCGTCGGCTGCCTCGTCGATTCGTGCCGCACCTGCGCGAGCTGCGAAGAAGGCCTCGAGCAGTATTGCGAGAACGGCTTCGTCGGCACCTACAACGGCCAGGACCGCGTGACGGGCGACATCACGTACGGCGGCTATTCGACGCAGCTCGTCGTCGACGAGGCGTTCGTGCTGCGCGTGCCGGACACGCTCGACCCGGCCGGCGCCGCGCCGCTGCTGTGCGCGGGGATCACGACCTACTCGCCGCTGCGGCAGTGGAACGTCGGCCCCGGCAAGAAGGTCGGCATCGTCGGTCTCGGCGGCCTCGGCCACATGGGTGTGAAGCTGGCGCGCGCGATGGGTGCGCACGTCGTGCTGTTCACGACGTCGCCATCGAAGATCGAGGACGGCAAGCGGCTCGGCGCGCACGAAGTCGTGATCTCGAAGGACGAAGCGCAGATGAACGCGCACCTGAACAGCTTCGACTTCATCCTGAACACGGTCGCCGCGCAGCACGACCTGAATCCGTTCTTGAACCTGCTCAAGCGCGACGGCACGATGACGCTCGTCGGCGCGCCGGAGCACGACCATCCGTCGCCGCAGGTGTTCAACCTGATCTTCAAGCGCCGCCGCCTCGCGGGTTCGCTGATCGGCGGGATCGCGGAAACGCAGGAAATGCTCGATTTCTGCGCGGAACACGGGATCACGTCCGATATCGAGACGATTCCGATGCAGCAGATCAACACGGCCTACGAGCGGATGCTGAAGAGCGACGTGAAGTACCGGTTCGTGATCGACATGGCGTCGCTCAGGCAGTAAGCGCCGCCCCAAGCGAAACGGGCCGCCTGTCGGAACAGGCGGCCCGTTTTGCATCCGGCGACCGGGATGAATGGCCCGGCGGCTGCGCGCGCGGCGCAGCGCCGGCCATCACTTCTGGTAGTCGTAGTCGACCGTCAGCGGCGCATGGTCGCTGAACTTGATGTCCTTGAAGATCGACGTGCTTTTCGCGGTCCCGGCCACGCCCGGGGTCGCGATCTGGTAATCGATCCGCCACCCGACGTTCTTCGCGTACGCCTGGCCGCGGTTGCTCCACCACGTGTACTGCTCGGGACGCGGGTCGAGCGTGCGGAACACGTCGACGTAGCCGACGTCGTCGAACAGCTTCGTGAGCCACTCGCGCTCTTCCGGCAGGCAGCCCGAGTTCTTCTGGTTGCTCTTCCAGTTCTTGATGTCGATTTCCTTGTGGACGATGTTCACGTCGCCGCACAGGATCACCTCGCGCTTCTTCTTCAGCGCCGCGAGGTGCGGCATGAATTCGGCCATGAAGCGGTACTTCGCCTGCTGGCGCTCCTCGCCGCTCGAGCCGGACGGCACGTACACCGACACGACCGACAGCTTGCCGTAGCGCGCCTCGACGTAACGCCCCTCGGGATCGAATTCGCTGCTGCCGAAACCGATGATCACGTCATCGGGCTCGCGGCGGCTGTACACGCCCGCGCCGCTGTAGCCCTTCTTCTCGGCGTGGTGGAAATAGCTCTTGAAGCCGTGCGGCTCGACGAATTCGGCCGGCAGGTCGTCGGCCGACACCTTGATTTCCTGCACGCACACGCAATCGGCGTTCTGTTCGCCGAGCCAGTCGAAGAAGCCCTTCTTCGCGGCGGAGCGGATGCCGTTCAGGTTGGCGGTGATCACTCGCATCATGTCGGGTTCCGTTCAGTTCGATATTTTTACAGGGGGCAGCTTAACGGATCTTTACGCCTTCGAGCTCGGGCTTCGGCGGCGGGAATTCCAGCTTCATGTCGGTCATCGTGCGCAGCAGCAGCTCGGCGATCATCACGTTGCGGTGCGTCTTCGAATTCGCCGGGATCACGTACCACGGCGCATGCTCGGCCGACGTCGCGGCGAGCGCGTCGCGGTACGCGGACTGGTAGGCGTCCCAGTGCTTGCGCGCGTCGAGATCGGCGATGTCGAATTTCCAGTGCTTGGTCGGATCGTCGATGCGCGCCTGCAGCCGCGCGCGCTGCTCATCCTTCGAGATGTGCAGGAAGCACTTGACGATGGTCGTGCCGTTCTCGAACAGCATCGTCTCGAAATCGCGGATCTGCCGGTAGCGGCGCTCGCACTCCTTGTCGCCGATCGCGCCGAGCACGCGCGGCACCAGTACGTCTTCGTAGTGGCTGCGGTTGAAGATCGCGAGCTCGCCTGCCGCCGGCACCTGCG
Source organism: Burkholderia sp. 9775_39 (assembly GCF_015712225.1). Classification (NCBI taxonomy): domain Bacteria; kingdom Pseudomonadati; phylum Pseudomonadota; class Betaproteobacteria; order Burkholderiales; family Burkholderiaceae; genus Burkholderia; species Burkholderia sp. 9775_39. Next base: position 58,619 of record NZ_JACCQC010000027.1, read on the forward strand.
CATGCACGCGCCACAGGAAGTCGTGCGCGGCCTCGATCGGCGTCGGCGCCTTGAACGGCACGATGCGCAGGCCGAGCGGATCGACCTCGCGAAACACCGCGCGCACGGTGCCGTCCTTGCCGCTCGTATCCATCCCCTGCAGCACGAGCAGCACGCGCTTCTTCTGCTGCGTGTGCAGGCGCTCCTGCTGCACGTCGAGCTCGGTCGACACGACCGACAGCCGTTCGCGGTCGGCCTCCTTCGAGCCGGACGAAAACGGCTTCGCGGCCGGGTCGAACGCGTCGAGCCTGAATGCGGCGGCTTCCTTCTCGCGCGTGCTGTACGGCACGCGGAAATCGTCGAGCGACGGTTGTTTCGCCATTCGTTCCTCCGTTGGACGGTGCGATGCATACGATAACGCATCCACCAAACGCGACGGGCCGCCCCGAACTGGTCGGGAGCGGCCCGTCGTCAAGCGCGGTTCAGGCGCGCGCGCATGCTCAGCCGAGCTTCTTCTTCAGCAGCTCGTTGACCTGCTGCGGATTGGCCTTGCCCTTGGTCGCCTTCATCGCCTGGCCGATCAGCGCGTTGAACGCCTTTTCCTTGCCCGCGCGGAATTCCTCGACCGACTTCGCGTTCGCCGCGAGCACTTCGTCGATGATCGCTTCCAGCGCGCCGGTGTCGGAGATCTGCTTCAGGCCCTTCGCGTCGATGATGCGGTCGGCCGCACCTTCGTCGGTCGCCTTCTCGTCCCAGATCGTCGCGAAGATTTCCTTCGCGATCTTGTTCGAGATCGTGCCGTCGGCGATGCGCTGCAGCAGCAGCGCGAGCTGCGCGGCCGAGACGGGAATCGCGTCGATCTCGATGCCGTCGCGGTTCAGTTGCGACGACACGTCGCCCATCAGCCAGTTCGCGGCGATCTTCGCATTCGCCGCGCCGGCCTTCGCGACCACCGCCTCGAAGTACGCGGCCATCGCCTTGCTCGACGTCAGCACGCCCGCGTCGTACGCGGACACGCCGTACTCGTCGACGAAGCGCTGCTGCATCGCGGCCGGCAGTTCCGGCATGCCGGACTGCACGCGCTCGATCCAGTCCTGGCCGATCACGAGCGGCATCAGGTCGGGATCGGGGAAGTAGCGGTAATCGTGCGCGTCTTCCTTGCTGCGCATCGAACGCGTCTCGCGCTTGTCCGGATCGTAGAGGCGCGTTTCCTGCACGACTTCGCCGCCGTCCTCGATCAGCTCGATCTGCCGACGCACTTCGTAGTTGATTGCTTCCTCGAGGAACCGGAACGAGTTCAGGTTCTTGATTTCCGCGCGCGTGCCGAACTTCTCCTGGCCGACCGGGCGCACCGACACGTTCGCGTCGCAGCGGAACGAGCCTTCCTGCATGTTGCCGTCGCAGATGCCGAGCCACACGACGAGCCCGTGCAGTGCCTTCGCGTACGCGACGGCCTCGGCCGCGCTGCGCATTTCCGGCTCGGTGACGATCTCGAGCAGCGGCGTGCCCGCGCGGTTCAGGTCGATCCCGGTCATCCCGGCGAAGTCTTCATGCAGCGACTTGCCCGCATCTTCCTCGAGGTGCGCGCGGGTCAGGTTGACCGTTTTCTCGTACGCAGCCTTGCCGGCCTTTTCGTTGGCCGGCACCTGGATCGTGATCTGGCCGCCCTGCACAACCGGAATCTCGTACTGGCTGATCTGATAGCCCTTCGGCAGATCGGGGTAGAAATAATTCTTGCGCGCGAAGATGCTGCGCGGCGCGATGGTCGAGCCGATCGCGAGGCCGAAGCGGATCGCCCGCTCGACCGCGCCGCGGTTCAGCACCGGCAGCACGCCCGGCAGCGCCAGGTCGACCGGGCACGCCTGCGTGTTCGGCTCGGCGCCGAACTGCGTCGATGCGCCCGAGAAAATCTTCGAGACGGTCGACAGTTGCGCGTGCGTCTCGAGACCGATAACGACTTCCCACTGAGTAGCCATGTGCTTACACCCCTGCCGGAACTTGCTTGTGCCAGTCGGTCGCGCGCTGGAACGCGTCGGCGACCTGCAGCATCCGGGCTTCGTTGAAATAGTTGCCGATGATCTGCAGGCCGACCGGGCGCTGCGCGTTCGCGCCCGCGCCGAAGCCGCACGGCACGCTCATGCCGGGCAGACCGGCGAGGCTCACCGACAGCGTGTAGATATCCGCGAGATACATCTGCACCGGATCGTCGCCCTTCGCGCCGAGATCCCATGCGACCGTCGGCGACGCCGGGCCCATGATCACGTCGCAGGACTTGAACGCTTCCTGGAAATCGTTCGCGATGATGCGGCGGATCTTCTGCGCCTGCAGGTAGTACGCGTCGTAGTAGCCGTGCGACAGCACATACGTGCCGACCAGGATCCGGCGCTTCACTTCAGGCCCGAAGCCTTCGGCGCGCGACTTCTTGTACATGTCGAGCAGGTCGCCGTACTGCGCGGCGCGGTGGCCGAAACGCACGCCGTCGAAGCGCGACAGGTTCGACGACGCTTCCGCCGGCGCGATCACGTAGTACACGGGGATCGACAGCTCCGTCTTCGGCAGCGACACCGGCACGAGCGTCGCGCCGAGCGCTTCGTATTGCTTGAGCGCCGCGTCGATCGTCGCGCGCACGTCGTCGGCGAGGCCGGCGCCGAAATACTCGTTCGGCAAGCCGATGCGCAGGCCGGCGAGCGGCTTGCCCGCGTCGTTGCCGGCCGCCCACGGCTGCCCGAGGTGGCGCGTGAAGTCTTCGTCGTCGCGCTCGAGGCTCGTCGAGTCACGCTCGTCGAAGCCGGCCATCGCGTTCAGCAGCAGCGCGCAGTCGGACGCGCTCTGCGCCATCGGGCCGCCCTGGTCGAGCGACGACGCGAACGCGATCATCCCGTAGCGCGACACGCGGCCGTAGGTCGGCTTGATGCCCGTCACGCCCGCGAACGACGCGGGCTGGCGGATCGAGCCGCCGGTGTCGGTGCCGGTCGCGGCCGGCGCGAGGCGCGCGGCGACGGCGGCCGAGCTGCCGCCCGAGCTGCCGCCCGGCACCGCGTTCGTGTCCCACGGGTTCTTCACCGCGCCGAACGCGGAATTCTCGTTCGACGAGCCCATCGCGAACTCGTCCATGTTGGTCTTGCCGAGCGTGACCATGCCGGCCGCCTGCAGGCGGGCGACGACGGTCGCGTCGAACGGGCTCTCGTAATTCGCGAGCATCTTCGAGCCGGCGGTCGAGCGCCAGCCGCGCGTGACGAACACGTCCTTGTGTGCGATCGGCAGGCCGGTCAGCGCGCCGCCCGCGCCGCGCGCGAGTTCGGCGTCGGCGGCTTTCGCCTGCGCGAGGGTGAGGTCGGCGTCGACTTGAACGAACGCGTTCAGGTCGCGCGCGGCGTCGATCCGTTTCAGGTAGTGCTGCGCGAGCTCGACGGCCGAGCATTCCTTGGCGGCGAGCGCGGCGCGCAGTTCGGTCAGGCTTTTTGCGTGCATTGAGTGGTTTTCCTGGGAATTCTGGGTCGCGCGCGGCGCTGGACGGCCCGCGCGCTTGTCATCGAATGCTTACTCGATCACCTTCGGCACGAGATAGAGGCCGTCCTGGACGGCCGGCGCCGGACGCTGGTTGTCGTCGCGATTGACGACTTCCGTCACGGCGTCGTCGCGCAGGCGCTGCGCGACTTCCTGGATCTGTTCGATCGGGTGGGCGAGCGGCGCGATGCCGGCGGTGTCGACCGCCTGCATCTGCTCGACGAGGCCGAAGAATTCATTGAGCTGGCCGAGCATGTGCTCGGCGTCGGCGTCGGCCATTTCGAGTCGCGCCAGGTGCGCGATGCGTTTCACATCGGTCAGGGTCAGGGCCATGCGATCACCGGAAAAACAAGGCTGCGCAGTGCATCGAAAGCAGCACTGCGGCGGGGGGTTGGAGGGTGCGATCCCACCCTCAAAAATCGGGGCCGAAGCGGCAAAAATACCGCCCGTTTCGATTCAAATACCGTGAAATTATAAGGTATCATTACGCGTTCGACCCAAACCCGGCAGCCTTTTCCCGCACCGTTTCGCCCCACTTCGGCAAGCCGTGCGTGCTTCGTGCGATCCCCGGTAGACATCACTCGCAGCTTCGTGCGCCGCGGCGGCCGCTTCCGCCACGCTTCCCGAGGCTGTTATTTTTTCCGCTGCCGCCCTCAGCGCTCGCTATGCAGGGCCGGCCCAGAGCGAAACAGGATTCTGAATGTTCGGTTTTTTGCGCAGCTACTTCTCCAACGATCTCGCGATCGACCTCGGCACCGCAAACACCCTGATCTACATGCGCGGCAAGGGCATCGTGCTCGATGAGCCGTCCGTCGTGTCGATCCGCCAGGAAGGCGGCCCCAACGGCAAGAAGACGATCCAGGCGGTCGGCAAGGAAGCCAAGCAGATGCTCGGCAAGGTGCCGGGCAACATCGAGGCGATCCGCCCGATGAAGGACGGCGTGATCGCCGACTTCACCGTCACCGAGCAGATGATCAAGCAGTTCATCAAGACGGCCCACGAGTCGCGCATGTTCTCGCCATCGCCGCGCATCATCATCTGCGTGCCGTGCGGCTCGACCCAGGTCGAGCGCCGCGCGATCAAGGAAGCCGCGCACGGCGCCGGCGCGTCGCAGGTCTACCTGATCGAGGAGCCGATGGCGGCCGCGATCGGCGCGGGCCTGCCGGTCTCGGAAGCCACCGGCTCGATGGTCGTCGACATCGGCGGCGGCACGACCGAAGTCGGCGTGATCTCGCTCGGCGGCATCGTCTACAAAGGCTCGGTGCGCGTCGGCGGCGACAAGTTCGACGAGGCGATCGTCAACTACATCCGCCGCAACTACGGGATGCTGATCGGCGAGCAGACCGCCGAGGCGATCAAGAAGGAAATCGGCTCCGCGTTCCCGGGCTCCGAAGTCAAGGAAATGGAAGTGAAGGGCCGCAACCTGTCGGAAGGCATCCCGCGCAGCTTCACGATCTCCAGCAACGAAATCCTCGAAGCGCTGACCGATCCGCTGAACCAGATCGTGTCGTCGGTGAAGATCGCGCTCGAACAGACGCCGCCGGAACTCGGCGCCGACATCGCCGAACGCGGGATGATGCTGACGGGCGGCGGCGCGCTGCTGCGCGACCTCGATCGCCTGCTCGCGGAAGAAACCGGCCTGCCGGTGCTCGTCGCGGAAGATCCGCTGACCTGCGTCGTGCGCGGTTCGGGCATGGCGCTCGAGCGCATGGACAAGCTGGGCAGCATCTTCTCGTACGAGTGATCGCCCAGTGATCGCCTAGGCAGTCCCGTTTGATATGACGCACCCGCGGCGTGGCCGGATCGCTCGTTCAGAACGAACCGCCGCGCCGTTTGCGCGTCTGAGCATTATTTAACCGATCACACGCGCCCGGCGCCGACCATGGAATACAGTCCGCCGCCCCTCTTCAAGCAAGGTCCGCCCGCGCTCGCGCGGCTCATCTTCTTCGTCGCCCTCGCCATCGCGCTCCTCGTGTCGGACGCGCGCTTCAGCACGCTCGAAATCGTGCGCGGCGTGCTCGGCACGGTGCTCTACCCGCTGCAACGCGCGGCGCTCGTGCCGCGCGACCTGTTCATGGGCGCGGCCGACCTCGCCGTCACCGGCGCGGCGCTGCGCCACGAGAACGACGATCTGCGCAAACGCAACCTGCAACTGTCCACGCAGGCCAACCAGGCCGCCGTGCTCACGCAGGAAAACGCGCACCTGCGCGCGGTGCTCGAACTGCGCCAGCACATCGCGACGCAATCGACGCCGGTCGAGATCCAGTACGACACGAGCGATCCGTTCACGCAGAAGATCGTGGTCGGGCAAGGCTCGCAGCAAGGCATCCAGGACGGCTCGCCCGTCGTCAGCGAGGACGGCGTGATCGGGCAGGTCACCCGCGTGTTCCCGCTGCAATCCGAAATCACGCTGGTCACCGACCGCGATCTCGCGATTCCCGTGCAGGTGCTGCGCACCGGCCTGCGCAGCGTGATCTACGGCACGCCGAAGGGCGATTCGCTCGACCTGCGCTTCGTGCCGACGAGCGCGGATCTCGTCGCCGGCGACGAACTCGTCACGAGCGGCCTCGACGGCGTCTATCCGCCCGGCCTGCCGGTCGCGAAGGTCGTGCGCGTCGACAAGCTCGCCGATACCGCGTTCGCCCGCGTGACTTGCGCGCCGGTCGCGGCCGTGCGCGGCGCGCGCCAGATGCTCGTGCTGCATTACCGGAACGACATCCCGCCGCGCCCGGCCGAGCCCGATCCCGCGGCCGAGAAGAACGCGAAGGGCAAGAAGGGCAAGGCCGCCGCGAAGGCCGAGAAAGCCGACAAGGCCGACGCGAACGCGAAGCCGGCCGCCGCGGCCCCGCCCGCCGGTGCGAACCCGGCGCCGGCCCCTGCCGCGCCGGCCAAGCCCGCCGCCGCGCCCGCGAAGCCCGCTGCCGGGCAATCAGGAGCCCAGCGATGAACCGCCCGCAATACATCCTGCAGCCGGTCAATCCGTACTTCATCGTCTTCAGCCTCGCCGCCGCGTTCCTGCTGAACCTGATGCCGTGGGGCCGCCTGCCCGGCGTGCCCGACTTCGTCGCGCTCGTGCTGCTGTTCTGGAACATCCACCAGCCGCGCAAGGTCGGGATGGGCGTCGCGTTCGCGCTCGGCATCCTGATGGACGTGCACGACGCGGGGCTGCTCGGCGAGCATGCGCTCGCCTATACGCTGCTGTCGTACGGCGCGATCACGATCCACCGCCGCGTGCTGTGGATGCCGATCGGCGTGCAGGTGCTGTACGTCACGCCGCTGCTCGTCGTCGCGCAGCTCGTGCCGTTCGTGATCCGCCTGCTGATGGGCGCCGCGTTCCCCGGCTGGCGCTACCTCGTCGACGGTTTCGTCGAAGCCGCGCTGTGGCCGATCGCGAGCCACCTGCTGCTGATGCCGCAACGCCGCCCGGTCGACCCGGACGATACGCGCCCGATCTGAGCCGGACCGACCTTGAATACCCGCCGCCCCCACGCCCGCCGCGCGCCGCGCTCCGGGGCGGCACCTCGCCCGCGTCCGCGCGCGGGCCAGATTGCCCTTAAATGACCGAATTCAACGACACCCAACAGCAGCTCTCGAAGTTCCGCCTGCGCGTCGCGGCGGCGGGCGTGTTCGTGTTCGTCTGCTTCGGGCTGCTCGCGAGCCGCTTCTTCTATCTGCAGCTGATGCAGCACGGCAAATACGCGCTGCAGGCCGAGGAAAACCGCATCTCGGTCGCGCCGATCGTGCCGAACCGCGGGATCATCACCGACCGCAACGGCGTGATCCTCGCGAAGAACTACTCGGCGTACACGCTCGAGATCACGCCGTCGAAGCTCGACGACACGCTCGACAACACGATCGACAAGCTGTCCGAGATCATCCCGATCGACGCGCGCGACCGCCGCCGCTTCAAGAAGCTGCAGGAAGACTCGAAGAACTTCGAGAGCCTGCCGATCCGCACGCGGCTCACCGATGCCGAAGTCGCGCGCTTCACCGCGCAGCGTTTCCGCTTCCCCGGCGTCGACGTGCGCGCGCGGCTGTTCCGCCAGTACCCGCTCGGCATGACGGCCGCGCACGTGATCGGCTATATCGGCCGGATCTCGAAGCGCGACCAGGATCGCATCGACGCGATGAGCGACGACAACGACAGCGACCAGGAGCACTACGACCCGCGCCGCGACGCGAACAACTACAAGGGCACCGACTACATCGGCAAGATCGGCGTCGAGCAGAGCTACGAAACCGAGCTGCACGGGCTGACCGGCTTCGAGGAAGTCGAGGTGACGGCCGGCGGCCGGCCGGTGCGCACGCTGTCGCGCACGCAGGCGACGCCCGGCAACAACCTCGTGCTGTCGCTCGACATCGGGCTGCAGCAGGTCGCCGAGCAGGCGTTCGCCGGCAAGCGCGGTGCGCTCGTCGCGATCGAGCCGAAGACGGGCGACGTGCTCGCGTTCGTGTCGTCGCCGAGCTTCGACCCGAACTCGTTCGTCGACGGCATCGACCAGCAGACCTGGGACGAGCTGAACAACTCGCCCGACAAGCCGCTCCTGAATCGCCCGCTGCACGGCACCTACCCGCCGGGCTCCACCTACAAGCCGTTCATGGCGCTCGCGGGCCTGACGCTCGGCAAGCGCACGCCGGGCTGGGGCTTCCAGGACCCGGGCTACTTCACGTTCGGCGGCCACACGTTCCGCAACGACGTGCGCTCGGGCCAGGGCTGGGTCGACATGAACAAGGCGATCATGGTGTCGAACGACACCTACTTCTACATGCTCGCGCGCGACCTCGGCGTGAACGCGATCGCGAACTTCATGAAGCCGTTCGGCTTCGGCCAGATCACCGGGATCGACATCCAGGGCGAGGCGCGCGGGATCCTGCCGTCGACCGACTGGAAGAAGAAGGCGTTCAAGAAGGCCGCGCAGCAGAAGTGGTTCGACGGCGAGACGATCAGCCTCGGAATCGGCCAGGGCTACAACTCGTTCACGATCCTGCAGCTCGCGCACGCAACCGCGACGCTCGCGAACAACGGCGTCGTGATGAAGCCTCACCTCGTGAAGGAAGTCGAGGATCCGATCTCTCGCGCGCGCCACCTGACCGTGCCGAAGGAAAGCGAGGTGATCCCGCTCAAGCAGGCCGACATCGACGTCGTGAAGCGCGGGATGGAGAACGTGATCGAGAACCCGTCCGGCACCGCGTACAAGGTGTTCCGCGGCGCGCCGTACCTCGCCGCCGGCAAGACCGGTACCGCCCAGGTGTTCTCGCTGCAGGGCTCGAACTACAAGGGCCACCTGCTCGCCGAACACCTGCGCGACCACGCGCTGTTCATCGCGTATGCGCCGGTCGACCATCCGCAGATCGCCGTCGCGCTGGTCGTCGAAAACGGCGGCTGGGGCGCCCAGGCCGCCGGCCCGATCGCGCGTCGCGTGCTCGACTACTACCTGGTCGAGCGCCAGAACCCGAAGAACGAAGCCGCGGCCGTGGCCGCCGCGGCGTCGGCCACTGAGCCGGTGAGCGCGCCGGTGGTCGGCGACACATCCAAACCGGCCACGATCGCGGCCGGCTTCACCGCACTGCCGCAGCCGGTCGTGCCGTCGGCGGCCAGCGCGGCCGAAGCGGCATCCGCCGCATCGGGGGCCTCGGGCGCCAGCGCCACGGCGCCGGCCGACACGAGCGCCGCGGCGCCGATGGCCGCGAGCCTGCCGCCGATCCGGCGCCCGCACCGGCCGCGCCGGCCCGCCAGCGACGCGCAGCCGGTCGTCGCCACGCCGCGGGACGACAACCATCGTGCGACGGCCCCCGCGAAAGCGGCGGACGCCGGCACCGCTCATTAACGGAGAAAGGCATGCAATTCGACAAGCGCGCCTGGCTCGACAAGATCAAGCAGATGTTCGCGGGCTTCGACCGTCCGCTCGCCCTCATCGTGTTCCTGCTGCTGTGCGTCGGCATCGTCACACTGTACAGCGCGTCGATCGACGTGCCGGGCCGCGTCGAGGACCAGTTGCGCAACATCCTGCTGACGTTCGTGCTGATGTGGGTGATCGCCAACATCCCGCCGACCACGCTGATGCGCTTCGCGGTCCCGCTCTACACGTTCGGGGTCACGCTGCTGATTGCCGTCGCGCTGTTCGGGATGACCAAGAAGGGCGCGAAGCGCTGGCTGAACGTCGGCGTCGTGATCCAGCCGTCCGAAATCCTCAAGATCGCGACGCCGCTGATGCTCGCGTGGTACTACCAGCGCCGCGAAGGCGGGCTGCGCTGGTACGACTTCATCGCCGCGTTCGGGATCCTGCTGGTGCCGGTCGGGCTGATCGCGAAGCAGCCGGACCTCGGCACGGGCCTGCTCGTGTTCGCGGCCGGCTTCTTCGTGATCTACCTCGCCGGCCTGTCGTTCAAGCTGATCGTGCCGGTGCTCGTCGCGGGCGTGATCGCGGTCGGCTCGATCGCGGTGTTCGAAGAACGCATCTGCCAGCCTGAAGTGCAGTGGCCGCTGATGCACGACTACCAGAAACACCGGGTCTGTACGCTGCTCGACCCGACGTCCGACCCGCTCGGCAAGGGCTTCCACACGATCCAGGCCGTGATCGCGATCGGCTCGGGCGGCGTGCTCGGCAAGGGCTACCTGAAAGGCACGCAGGCGCACCTCGAATTCATTCCGGAAAAGCACACCGACTTCATCTTCGCGGTGTTCTCGGAGGAATGGGGGCTCGCCGGCGGGCTCGTGCTGCTGACGCTGTACATGGCGCTGATCGCGCGCGGGCTCTACATCGCCGCGCAGGGCGCGACGCTGTTCGGCCGGCTGCTCGCGGGCTCGCTCACGCTCGCGTTCTTCGTCTACGCGTTCGTCAATATCGGGATGGTGAGCGGCGTGTTGCCGGTCGTCGGCGTGCCGCTGCCGTTCATGAGTTACGGCGGCACCGCGCTCACGACGCTCGGCATCGCGATCGGGATGATCATGAGCGTCGGGCGGCAGCGGCGGTTGATGAAGAGTTGACCGCGCGGCCTGCGCTGCGGCACACGACAACGGCGCCTGCGGGCGCCGTTTTGCATCGGGCGGACCGAATGCAGCCGCTTACTGCGGCGGCGCGTGCGGTTTGCCCGGCTCCGCGCCGGTGCCCGATGCCGGCCCCGGCGCCTTCAGCCGCGCGCTCAGCTCCTTGAATTTCATCCCGGCCGTCTCGTCGCCCTGCGCGGCCGCCGCCGCGTAGTACGCGCGTGCGATGTTCAGGTTCTGCGCGACGCCGTCGCCGCCGCGCTCGTAGAACGACGCGGTCACGTACTGCGCGGTCGGCTCGCCCGCGTCGGCGGCCTGCTTGTACCACGCGAACGCCTGCCGGTTGTCGCGCGGCGTGCCGCGCCCGTCGAGGAACTGGTTCGCGAGCGACAGCTCGGCTTGCACGTGCCCCTGCTTCGCGGCCCGCAGGAACCAGCGATGCGCTTCCGCCGGATTGCGCGCGACGAACTCGCCATCGTCGAACATCCGGCCGTACACGTACTGCGCATGCGACATGTTCGCTTCCGCCGCGCGCTTGAGCCAGCGCAGCCCTTCGTCGACGTTCGCGGTCACACCTTCGCCCGTCAGCAGCATCATCGCGTAGTTGAACTGCGCGAGGCGATCGCCGCGCTCGGCCGCATCGTGGAATTGCACCAGCGCCGCGCGATAGTCGCCGGCGTTGTAGTCGGCGACCGCCGATTGCGTCTCGCGCGACGGGTCAGGCTTCGCTTGCGGCGCGCCCTGCGCGACGGCCGCCGCCCACACGGCCCACAGGCCGACCATCGCCCCGATCCGCGCGCGCCCGCAGCACGCACCGTCTGCGCCGTTCATGACCGTACCTCCTGCAACGCCTGCCGCGTCGCGCGCAACAGCCAGCTCACGTCGGCCGACACCGTGATCATCCGGTAGCCGGCCTCGCGATACTGGCGCGCGGCCGCCGTGTCGCCCGCGAAGATGCCGACCGCGACGCCCGCCTGCTTGCCCGCCGCGAGCACGCGCGCCATCGCGGTTTCGACGTCCGGGTGGCGGATATCGCCGAGATGCCCGAGGCTCGCCGCGAGATCGGCCGGGCCGACGAACAGGCAATCGACACCGGGCGTCGCCGCGATCCGCTCGACTTCGTCGACGCCGCGCGCCGATTCGACCTGCACGATCACCGCGACTTGCGCATTCGCCGTCTGCAGGTAGTCGCGGCGCATGCCGAACGCCGCCGCGCGCACCATGCCCGCGACGCCGCGCAGCCCGTCCGGCGATTCGGGCGACGGGAAGCGCGTGAGCCGCACCGCGTGCGCGGCGTCGTCGGGCGTCTCGATACACGGAAACATCAGCGTGCGGGCGCCGGCGTCGAGCGCACGCTTCACGAGCCACGGCTCGCGCGCCGGCACGCCCACGACCGGCTCGCTCGGCAGGTGCGCCGCGGCGATCGCGCGCAGTTGCGACGCCACGTCGCGACTGTCGTTCGGCGCATGCTCCATGTCGATGCAGAGCCAGTCGTAACCGGCATGCGCGAGCGCTTCCGCGGCCGAGTCGCTGCCGAGCGACAGCCACAGGCCGTACAGCGGCTCGTCGCCGTCGCGCAGGCGTTGTTTGAGGGAATTGGTGAGCGTGCTCATCGATACGGCCTCCGGAACGGAACGGCAATCGAACGGGACAAGCAACTGGCGAAGCGGAAGCGGAATGCATACCGCCGGGCAACCGAAGCACGGTGGCGGCGGCAGATCGCACGCCAGAGAACGTGAGTCGGCCCGGGACGACCGATCTGACAAAGCGGGCCGCGCAATGGCTCACGCGCGCGTTTTTCCGTGCCGCACGACGATCATAGCGCGGCCGGATGCTCGATGCGGGAACCGACGGGGGAAGCCGTACCGGCGCGGGACGCGGCGGCTGGCGGCGACGGCCAGCCCGCGCCGAACGGCGGGGCTGCCGGGAAAGGCAGGATCAGCGGCCGGGCTGGCGCTCGACGTCGGCCCAGCAGTTCGGCGTTTCGTACAGACGCACGCGCTCGAGGCGCAGATTCACGCCGTAGTGCGCGTCGTACACGTTCGCGAGCAGGTCGAACGCGATCGCCGCGAGGTTCTCGACGGTCGGGATCCGGTCGATCACGACCGTCTTGTGGTCGGCCATCTGCTCGAGGAACGAACGCACGACCTCGTCGCGCGCATAGACCAGGAACGCGTGATCCCACTTGCTGACGAGGTGCTCCATCGCGAGCGCCTTCACGTCGGCGAAATCCATCACCATGCCGCGGTCGGGCGCCCCCTCGGTATCGACGAGATCGCCGCGCAGCGTGATTTCGAGCACGTAGCGATGGCCGTGCAGGTTCCTGCACTGGCTGCGGTGATCGGGGATGCGGTGGCCCGCGTCGAATTCGAGTTTTCGGGTAATCAGCACGATGTCAAAAGCCGTGGCTCAGGGAATGTTCAGATATTTGTGGGTCTGCATCGACAGCCGCCACTGCGGATGACGCTTGCACCAGTCGATCGCGAGCTTCGTATTGAGGTCGCGCGACGGGCCGTCCATCGGCTGGACCAGGAAATACTCGAAGTCGAGCTTCGCGTAGTCGGCCAGCCGCTGGTTGTCCTGCGGCACGACGACCTTCAGTTCGTTGCCCTTCGTGACGACGAGCGGCGCATCGGCCTTCGGGCTCACGCAGATCCAGTCGATCGATTCGAGCACCGGCAGCGAACCGTTGGTTTCGATCGCGATCTCGAAGCCGGCCGCATGCAGCGCGTCGACGAGCGGCTGGTCGAGCTGCAGCATCGGCTCGCCACCCGTGCAGACGACGAAGCGGTGCGCTTCGCCCGCCGGCCACAGGCCGGCGATCGTCGCGACGAGCGCGGCGGCGTCCTTGAACTTGCCGCCGTTCTCGCCGTCGGTGCCGACGAAGTCCGTATCGCAGAAGCGGCACACGGCCTCCGCACGATCCTCTTCGCGGCCCGACCACAGATTGCAGCCGGCGAACCGGCAGAACACGGCCGGCCGGCCCGCATTCGCGCCCTCGCCCTGCAACGTGTAGAAAATTTCCTTGACCGCGTAAGTCATCGTCCTTCGTCCGGCTCGCGCCGCTCGTTGTCGATCAGAATCCGTTGTCCATCAAGCGCCGCCGGCGCAGCCGCGTCACAGCGGCGCTTCGGTCACCCGCTCGCCCTTCAGGTAGGCCTCGTAGCCGCGCTTGCGCAGCTTGCAGGCCGGGCATTCGCCACAGCCGAAGCCCCAGTCGTGCAGTTCCGCGCGCTCGCCCACGTAGCAGGTGTGCGTCTCGACGCGGATCAGTTCGACGAGCGCGTCGCCGCCGAGCTGTTCGGCGAGCTGCCAGGTCTGCGCCTTGTCGAGCCACATAAGCGGCGTCTCGAGCACCATGCGCGTATCCATCCCGAGATTCAGCGCGACCTGCAGCGCCTTCATCGTGTCGTCGCGGCAGTCCGGATAGCCCGAAAAATCGGTCTCGCACATCCCGCCGACCAGCACGCGCAGCCCGCGCCGATAGGCGATCGCCGCGGCGATCGTCATGAACATCAGGTTGCGGCCCGGCACGAACGTGTTCGGCAGGCCGTTGGCCGTCGTCTCGATCTCGATCGTGCGCGTCATCGCGGTATCGCTGATCGCGCCGAGCACCGACAGGTCGATCATGTGATCGTCGCCGAGCCGGTCCGACCACGCGGGAAACTTGCGCTTCAGCGCTTCGCGCACGCCTTCGCGGCACTCGAGTTCGACGCGATGACGCTGGCCGTAGTCGAAGCCGAGCGTCTCGACCGTCTGGTAGCGTTCGAGGGCCCATGCCACGCACGTGGCGGAATCCTGCCCGCCGGAAAACAACACGAGCGCGCCGTCTTTAGCGTCTGTCCGAATCACCGTGATACTCCGTGAATGTGTAGGCTCGCGTCGCACTGCGCCCCGAGGCCGGCTGCCGCCGGGCGGCCCGACGCGGCCGGCCTGTGCCGGCTCGACCAGTATAGGCAGCGCGCTCGGCCGCAAATGCGGCGGCGCGCTTATACCGCTCATCGCACGGCATCGTTGCCGCGCGCCACGACAGGCGCACCGCGAGCAGCCTGCCATGCGCATGAAGCGATGCGCTAAGTCATTGAGCGGGCACGGATTTTATCATGCCCCGGCGAATGCTGCCGGGCCCGCGGCCCACGACACGCGATACCCACCACAAACGAAAAACCCCAAGAACCTTCCGATTCTTGGGGTTTTAAATGCTGGTGGCCTGGGACGGAATCGAACCATCGACACGCGGATTTTCAATCCGCTGCTCTACCAACTGAGCTACCGGGCCAACGAAGAATGAAAGTATATCGAGCTATTCGCCCCCGAGCAAGTGCTTTCGCAAAATATTTTACAGCGCGCCTTCGGACGGCTTCTTGCCGAGCTCGACGCCGAGTTGCTTGAGCTTGCGATACAGGTGCGTGCGCTCGAGGCCCGTCTTCTCCGCGACGCGCGTCATGCTGCCGTTCTCGCGCGCGAGGTGATATTCGAAGTACGCGCGCTCGAACGCATCGCGCGCTTCGCGCAACGGGATGTCGAACGGAATCGCGGCCGTCTGGCCCGCGAGGCCGAGCGCCGACGCCATGTCGTCGCCGAGCGTCGGCAGCGCCGCCGCGGACGCGACCGCCGCCGGCCCCGCGGCCTGCCCGCCGCCCGCCTTCGCCGCCGCGTTCGCGGACACCGGCGCCGCGCCGCGGGCGAGACCGTGCTCGACCGACTTCAGCAGCTTCTGCAGCGCGATCGGTTTCTCGAGGAAATCGAGCGCGCCGATCTTGGTCGCCTCGACGGCCGTATCGATCGTCGCGTGCCCGGACATCATGATCACGGGCATCGTCAGCAGCCCCTGCGCCGCCCATTCCTTGAGCAGCGTGACGCCGTCGGTATCGGGCATCCAGATATCGAGCAGCACGAGATCGGGCGCCTGATTCAGCCGGTATTCCCGCGCGGCCTGCGCGTTCTCCGCCGCCTCGACGACATGTCCTTCATCGCTGAGGATCTCCGAGAGCAATTCCCGGATGCCCATTTCATCATCTACCACCAGGATGGTTGCCATTTACGCTGCCTTTGTCTGCTCACTTGCTTTTGTCTTGGCGGGTGTCGTCCCGTCCTGTGCGCCCGGTTCGGCGCCTGGCGTATCGCTCGCCATCTGCAGGAAGAGGATCGACACCTGCGCACCCTCGACGGTCTCGCCGTGCATGCGATTGCGCAGATCGATCCGCGCGCCGTGCTCGTCAACGATTTTCTTGACCGTGGCCAGCCCGAGCCCCGTGCCCTTCGCCTTGGTCGTCACGTAAGGCTCGAACGCACGGGTCAGGATGCGTGCCGGAAAACCGGGCCCGTTGTCGGACACGGTAAGACGTACCGCGACGCGCGTTTTGCCCTCGGCGTCGGGGTCGCCATATTCTACTGTCTTGGTTTCGATCAACACACGCGGATGCGCGGACTCCGCGACCGAATCCTGCGCATTCTGCAGCAGGTTGTGAATCACCTGGCGCAATTGCGTCGCGTCGCCGCGAATCACCGGCAGCGACGGCGCGAGCTCGGCGACGATCGGGCTCTTGCCTTCGCCGACGCCGTACAGCCCGAGCACCTCGCTCGCCAGTTCGTTCAACTGCAGGTTCGCGAGCACCGCCGGCGGCGTGCGCGCGTATTCGCGAAAATCGTCGACCATCCGCTTCATCGCGGCCACCTGGTTCACGATCATCGTCGCGCCGCGCTTGAGCACGTCTGCGTCGGGCGGCGCAAGCTTGTCGGACAGCTTCATCTGCAGCCGCTCGGCCGACAGCTGGATCGGCGTCAGCGGATTCTTGATCTCGTGCGCGAGCCGCCGCGCGACCTCGCCCCACGCGACCGAACGCTGCGCGGAAATCACGTCGGAAATGTCGTCGAACACGACCACGTAGCCGGACGTCTGCGGATCGTCGGCCTGCCCTTCGACCGTCGACACGAGGCGCGTGCCGCGTACGAGCAGCGTCAGCGGATCGGTTTCGCCCGGCACCTCGATCGCGAACTGCTGCTGCCAGTGGCCGCGATCGCCGCTGCCGCCGTCGGACGCCGCCTCGCGATCGGCGAACGCCTTGCGCACCATCGCGCCGAACCCGGCGGCCACGCCGATCCGGTCGAGCGTCGTGCCGATCAGCGTGTTGAACGGCTGCCGGAAGATCCGCTCGGCGCCGCGATTGGCCGTCGTCAGCCGGAACTGGCGATCGAGCACGAACACGCCGGCCGTCAGGTTCGCGAGGATGCTCTCGAGATACGTCTTCGAATGCTCGAGCGCGATGCGGTTCTTCTCGACCGCGAGCCGCGCCTCGGACAACTGGCGCGTCATCGCGTTGAACGACTGCGTGAGGAAGCCGAGCTCGTCGCGCGTCTTGATCTCGCGCTTCGGCGTGTAGTCGCCTTCCGTGATCTCCTTCGTGCCCTGCGCGAGCAGGAACAGCGGCCGTGCGAGCTGCTGGCCGAGCGCGAGCGCGAGCATCATCGCGATGAAGGTCGCGAGGAACAGCGCGAGCGTCAGCGTGCCGATGTACATCTTGCGCAGCCCCGTGCGGCCGAGCGACTTTGCCTGGTACTCGCTGTACGCGCGCTGCACGGCGTCCGCGTTGTGCGCGAGCGTCGGCGGCACCGGCTGCGTGAGCTGCAGGAACCGCTCCGCCGGCTGCAACAGCGACGTCGTCGCGTCGGGAATCGGTCGCACGACGCGCAGCCGCAGCGCGCCCTTCGCGCCGTGTGCGCGCGGGTCGCCGTCGACTTCGCCTTCGATCGCCGCATACGCGCCGTGTTCGCGCGCCTGGCTCAACATCAGCGGCGTCGGCAGGTCGTCCGGAATCAGCGCCGCGAAATTGCCCGACGCCTGCGCGACGATGTGCAGGTCGGGCGCGGCGCCCGAGCCGCCGCGGCTCGGCTCGACGATCGTCGCGTCCTGCACGCCGAACTGGTCGCGCAGCCGCAGCAGCGTGAGCGTCGTGCCGTTCGTGTTCGCATCGACGCTCGCGAGCTGGTCGGACATCAGCCGCGCCTTCGTCTGCAGATCGGACAGCGACGCATCGAG
This sequence comes from Burkholderia sp. 9775_39, assembly GCF_015712225.1. Classification (NCBI taxonomy): domain Bacteria; kingdom Pseudomonadati; phylum Pseudomonadota; class Betaproteobacteria; order Burkholderiales; family Burkholderiaceae; genus Burkholderia; species Burkholderia sp. 9775_39. Next base: position 76,132 of record NZ_JACCQC010000027.1, read on the forward strand.
CATCCCGCGGCCGAGGTTCAGGCCGGCCGTCAGCGCCGTCTCGACGTTCACGTCGAACCACGACTCGATACTGCGCGACACGAACTGGTACGACACGATGTAGATGATCCCGCCCGGCACCACGCCGACGAGCGCGAAGAACACCGCGAGCTTCGCGAGCAGCCGTGTGCCGAACTTGCCCTTCCTCAGGCGCACGACGATCATCCCGATCAGCCCGAGCACCACGAGCAGGAACACGAGCGCGACGACGATGTTCGTCGCGTACAGCCACGAGTAGTAGCGATCGAAGAATTCGGTGTTCGCGCTCGCGGCCGCCAGCAGCACGAGCAGCAGCAGCGCGGTCAGCGCGACGGTCGAGACGATCACGCGGACGAGGAGGCTCTTCCCGCTGGCCGCGCGGCGTACTTTATTTAGCACGTTCGGTCACCGTGAAGTTGAAGCGCTTCCAGTCCGACCCGAGCGTCCAGTCGCGATTGTTTACCGCGTCGACCTGGAACGGCTTCGGCATCAGCGCCGTATCGAGCTGCATCCGCACCGACGCCGTGTAGGTTTCGCCGGCACGCACCTGGTTACGGTCGATCACGTGCCACGACGTGATGTGGCGGACCACCGCGAGCGCATCCTTCAGCGACGGGAAGCCGAGCTGCAGGCCGCCCGTCGACACGCGGTACTCGCGCGTGAGCGGCTGGAACGACAGGCGGATCGTCTGCGTGACCGCTACCGGCTGCTCGTCGAACCAGTACCAGCGCGCGCGGCTCAGCTCGAAGTCGGTCGTGAAGTAAAGCGGGATGCCCTTGTTGACGGCATCCTCGAGGTTCGGATTCAGCTCGAAGTCGAACCGTGCGTCGAGGCTCCAGCCGCTTCCGTCGGACTGGAGCGACGCGCGTTGCACGGCGATCGATTCGGCATGCGCCGGCCGCACGACGGCCAGGCACAGCGTCAACGCGACCAGCAAGACGGCCGCGAGCCGAAAGGGAAAAAGGTGTTTGATCGTCACCGTTTCTGAAACCGCGCGTAGAAAAATCCGTCGTGATCGGTGTTCTGGTCGAGTGCGCCGGCGGCCGCCCGTCCCTGCACGCCGCCCGGCAGCAGTTGGCCGGGGGCGTCCAATCGTACCGCATCTTCACAGGCCGCTTCAAACCAGCGGGCCTGCCCTTCGCCTTCTTCGGGGAAGATCGAACAGGTCACGTAAAGCAGTTCGCCGCCCGGCTTCACGAGCGGCCACAGCGCCGACAGGATGCGACGCTGCTCCGCGACCAGCGCCGGGATGTCGGCCTCGCGGCGCAGCCAGCGGATGTCGGGGTGCCGCCGCACGATGCCGGACGCCGAGCACGGCACGTCGGCCAGGATGCGATCGAACGGACGCCCGTCGTACCACGCGTCCGGCGCGCCCGCGTCGCCGACGCACACGTTCGCCGCGAGCGACAGGCGCACGAGATTCTCGCCGATGCGCGCCGCGCGCGTCGCGTCGCTTTCGAGCGCCACGACTTCCGCGTCGGCGAGTTCGAGAATATGGCCGGTCTTGCCGCCGGGCGCCGCGCACGCGTCGAGCACGCGCATGCCGTCGCCCGCGCCGAGCCATTCGGCCGCGAGCTGCGCGCCGGCGTCCTGCACCGACACTACGCCGTCGGCGAAGCCCGGAATGCGGTCGACCGGCAGCGCCGACGCGAGCCGCACCGCATGCCGGCCGATCGCGACCGCTTCGATTCCGCTCGCACGCAGCGTGTCGAGATACGCATCGACGTTCGCGCGACGCGCGTTCACGCGCAGCGTCAGCGGCCCCTGGCGCTCGCCGGCCGCGAGGATCGCCTGCCACGCGTCGGGCCATGCGCGCTTCACCGCATCGACCCACCACGCACGGTAGTTCCAGCACGCAACCGGATCGTCCTGCATCGCCGCGACGAGTGCGTCGCGCTCGCGCAGGAAACGGCGCAGCACCGCGTTGACCATCCCCTTCGCGAACGCGAATTCGCGCCGCGCACCGATGACGGTGACGGCCTGGTCGACCACCGTGAACGCCGGGTACGCAGCTTCGTCAGGCGGGTCGAGCAGCAGCGCGAACGCGCCGGCGAGCACCGCGTGCACGTGCGCGGGCGGCGCCTTGCTGACGAACTTGCCGATCAGCCAGTCCGCGCTGCCCAGGCGACGCATCGTCCGGTAGGCGACGTCCTGCGTCGCGCCGCGTGCGAGCGCCTGCGCGCCGGACGGCATCTGCGCGAATACCGTCGACAGTGCCGCCGGCAACGCGGTGCCGCGTCGCACCGCATCGACCGCCTGCGCGGCCGCGTCGAGCGCGAAGCCGAGCGAATCGGGCGCCAGGTGCAGCGCAGCCAGGCGCGCCGGGCGGCCAGAAGAAGTCGGAGCGGAAGAACGGGGTCGTGTCATCGGTACGGAATCGGCAAGCAGGCGCGGCAAACAAATGCGGCAAACGGCGGGATCGCAGTCGCCGGATGGCCCGGCGATCCCAAACCGCGCATTGTAGCGTGCGACCATGCTGCCCCTTTGGCCCCTTTACGGCGAGCGCAAATGAAACACCCCGCAGCACGGCGCATGCGGGGTGGCAAGGGGGGCCTCCGCGCGACATCAGCCGCGCGGTACACCGGAGGTCAATCGAAGCGGCCGGTGCGCGCCATCTCCATCAGGCGCGCGATGCGTTCCTCGGTGGCCGGGTGCGTCGAGAACAGGTTCTGCAGGCCGCCGCCGTGCAGCGGGTTCATGATCATCATCTGCGCGGTGGCCGGATGGGCCTCGGCCGCCTGGAACGGAATGCCCGCCGCATAGCGATGAATCTTGTCGAGCGCGGTGGCGAGCGACTGCGGATCGCCGGAAATCTGCGCGCCGCCGCGGTCGGCCTCGAACTCGCGGGCCCGCGAAATCGCCATCTGGATCAGGGCGCCCGCGATCGGCGCGAGCAGCGCGACCGCGATACCCGCGATCGGATTGGCCGGCCGGCCGTTCTCGTCGCGCCCGCCGAAGAACATCGCGAAATTCGCGAGTGCCGAGATCGCACCCGCCATCGTCGCGGTGATCGTCGAGATCAGGATGTCGCGGTGCTTCACGTGCGCGAGCTCGTGCGCCATCACCCCGCGCATCTCGCGCTCCGACAGCACGCGCAGGATACCCGTCGTCGCGGCGACCGCCGCGTGCTCGGGGTTGCGCCCCGTCGCGAACGCGTTCGGCGCATCCTCGTTGATCAGGTAGACGCGCGGCATCGGCAGGTTCGCGCGCGTGGCCAGCTCGCGCACCATCCGGTAGAACTGCGGCGCCGTGTTCTCGTCGACTTCCTGCGCGTTGTACATGCGCAGCACCATCTTGTCCGAGAACCAGTACGAGAAGAAATTCATGCCGAGCGCGAACAGCAGCGCGATCGTCATGCCGCGCGAGCCGCCGATCATCCCGCCGATCACGATGAACAGGGCCGTGATCGCGGCCATCAGCATCGCCGTTTTGACCCAATTGAACATACCCACTCCTTATCCGTCAGGGGACCGCCGCGCATCACAGGGCGCGGCGGAAAATTGTAAGCGATTTGTTAGATAAGGTCTTGCCGGAAAAATTCAATCTCAGCGTTGCGACGTTGCAAGACGAAGTCCGAGGCCGACGAACGCGCTGCCGACCGTGCGGTCGAGCCACTTCTTGACGCCCGGCTTGCCGGAAAAGCGCTGTGTGACGCTGCCCGCCACCCACGCGACCAGGCTCGTCCAGACCGTGCTCATCGCGACGAACACCGCGCCGAGGGTCAGGAACGCCCATGCCTTGTGCGGACTGTCGGCCGAGACGAATTGCGGGAAGAACGACACGAAGAACAGCACGACCTTCGGATTCAGCACGTTGGTCCAGAAGCCCTGCATGAACAGCTGGCGCAGCGGCTTGGCGGCCGCGGCCTGCGCGGCTGCGGCGCCCGACGGCGCGGCGGCCTGCTTCGCGATGATCATCCGCACGCCGAGATAGATCAGGTAGGCGGCGCCGACCAGCTTGATCACCGTGAACGCGGTGGCCGACGCGGCCAGCAGCGCGGTCAGGCCGAACGCGCAGGCGAGCGCGTGAACGCAGCAGCCGGCCGAAATGCCGAACGCCGACATCAGCCCCGCGCCGCGCCCCTGCGCGACGCTGCGGCCGACGATGTAGGCCGTATCAGGGCCGGGCGTAATGTTCAGCAGGAAAACCGCGAACACGAAGAAGCCGAAATGGGTGATGCCGAACATGAAAACCTCGAAACCGGAGAGCGCAGGGAAATTCTACGCGCGCCTGCCGCACCGCGCGACTCGGCCGTCCGGCCAGTTGCGCCGGGCCGGCAGACCGGGTCGAATGGCGCTCAGGCCGTGTCAATCGACGTCGGGCAGCGCGAACCGCTGGCCCGCGGCGAGCGGCGAACCGGCGAGGAATTCGCGCGCGGGCAGCCGCTTGCCGCCCGGCTTCTGCAGCTGAGTGACGCGCAGCGCGCCGCTGCCGCATGCGACCACCACGCCTTCCGGCGCGGCTTCGACGATCGTGCCGGGCGCCGCGTTAGTCATCGTGCCGCGCGCCGCCACGGGCTCGGCCGCCCACAGCTTGATGGCCGCGCCGTCGAGCGTCGCGACGCCGCCCGGGAACGGATCGAATGCACGCACCTGGCGCGCGAGTACGTCGGCCGGCTTGCGCCAGTCGAGCGCCGCTTCGTGCTTGCCGATCTTTTCCGCGTAGGTCACGCCGTCGGCGGGCTGCGGCGTCGCCGGCAGCGTGCCGTCGCGCTCGAGCCGCACGAGCGCGTCGACGATCAGCCGCGCGCCGTCGGCGGCGAGGCGGTCGTGCAGCGTCGCGGTCGTATCGTCGGGCGCGATCGCGATGCGCGCCTCCTCGATCATCGCGCCGGTGTCGAGGCCGACGTCCATCTGCATCAGCGTGACGCCCGTCTCGGCGTCGCCGGCCTCGATCGCCCGATGGATCGGCGCGGCGCCGCGCCAGCGCGGCAGCAGCGACGCGTGGATGTTGATGCAGCCCGCGCGCGGGATGTCGAGCACCTCCTGCGGCAGCAGCAGGCCGTACGCGGCCACCACCATCACGTCGTGCGGCGTCGTGCGCAGCAGTTCGATCGCGTCGGCCGCCTCCGCCGGGTACTTGCCGGCGCGACGCAGCGACGGCGGTTGCGCGACGGTCATCCCGTGCTCGACGGCGTAGCGCTTCACGGCACTGGCCTGGAGTTTCATCCCGCGGCCGGCCGGGCGATCGGGCTGGGTAAGCACGAGCGGCACCGGGAAACCGGCCTCGTGGATCGCGGCAAGGGCAGCCGCGGCGAATTCCGGCGTGCCGGCAAAAATCACGCGCAACGTATGGGTCATGACAGCGTTCGGGGTCGGGCTGGGTGCATGCGCATCACATCGCGCGTTCGAGTTTCTTCATCTTCGTCTTGATGCGCGTCTGCTTGAGCGGCGACAGGTATTCGACGAACACGCGGCCCATCAGGTGATCCATCTCGTGCTGGACGCACACGGCGAGCAGGCCCTCGCAGTCGAGCTCGAACGTCTCGCCCTGCTCGTTGAGCGCACGCACGCGCACGTGGTCGGGACGCTCGACTTCGTCGTAGATGCCGGGCACCGAAAGGCAGCCTTCTTCATAAGTCTGCTTCGCGTCGCTCGACCACACGATTTCCGGGTTGATGAACGCGCGCAGCTCGTTCTTCTCCTCGGAGACGTCGATCACGATCACGCGCTCGTGCACGTCGACCTGCGTAGCCGCCAGGCCGATGCCGGGCGCCGCGTACATGGTCTCGGCCATGTCGGCGACGAGCTTGCGGATCCGGTCGTCGACCTTGTCGACGGGCTTCGCGACCTTGTGCAGCCGCTTGTCGGGGTAATGAAGAATATTGAGCAAAGCCATGGTGTTCGGTATTCGGTGGAGCGGCGTGCCGCATCGGCCATCCGGCCGGCTGGCGCCGCCGCCGGGATGCAATGAAGATGAGGCGGATGCGTGGCATATCAATGCCGCGGATCGCGCCTCCTGCAATCGGCCGGGCGTCTGCGCGCACGGCCCTGTCGAGTATTTCGGATGATGAAAATTTTATCATGGCGCCACGCGCTTCGCTGGCCGCCGCATTCGAGGGCCGCCTCATGTCGCCGCAAGCGCTGACGCCCGCCGCGCTGCGCGCATGGCTGCAGTTCGCGCATGCGCCCGGCCTCTCGCCTGCCGTGCTGCAACTGCTGCTCGCGGCATTCGGCTCGCCGGAGGCGTTGCTGCGCGCGTCCGACGAGGCGATCGCCACCGTGAGCAGCCCCGCCGCCGCGCAGGCCGTGCGCATGAGCGAGCGCGACGATCTCGATACGCGCACCGCCGCCGCGCTTGCGTGGCTCGACGGGCCGGGCAACGTGCTCGTCACGCTGAGCGATCCGGCCTACCCGCCGCGGCTGCGCGACCTGCACGATCCGCCGCCGCTGCTATATGTAAAGGGAGGGCTCGAGCTGCTGCACGCACGCGGCCTCGCCGTGGTCGGCAGTCGCCATGCGACGCCGCAAGGGCTCGCCGACGCCACGCAGTTCGCCCGCACGTTGTCCGACGCGGGCCTCACGATCGTCTCCGGCCTGGCGCTCGGGATCGACGGCGCCGCGCACCGTGGCGGGCTCGACGGCCGGTCGGGCACCGTCGCGGTGATCGCGACGGGCGCCGATCTCGTCTATCCGGCGCGGCACCGCGCGCTCGCCCACGAGATCGCCGCACGCGGCGCGATCGTGTCGGAATGGCCGCTCGGCACGCCGGCCCGCGCCGCGCATTTCCCGCAGCGCAACCGGCTGATCGCCGCGCTCGCGATCGGCGCGCTCGTCGTCGAGGCCGCCCCGCGCTCGGGCTCGCTGATCACCGCGCGGCTCGCGAACGAATTGGGGCGCGACGTGTTCGCGATACCCGGTTCGATCCACGCCCCGCTCGCGCAGGGCTGCCACGCGCTGATCCGCGACGGCGCGAAGCTCACCGCGGCGCCGCTCGACGTGCTCGAGGAATACGGGCTGGGCGAACCGGCGGCGCGCGCAACGAGCGGCGCAATGCGAGCCGGCAATCAGGGCTCGAACACCGACGCGCTCCGCGAACCTGAAACTGCCGGCATCGCGCAGGCGAATCGCACGGCGGCGACCACCGCACCGGCCTCAATCAAAGCCGCTCCACCAGGCAATCCGTCGGAACGAGCGGTGCTCGCCGCCCTGGGATACGGCCCCGTGACATACGAATGGCTGGCCGAACACAGCGGCCTGTCCGACGACGTGCTGCATGGCGCGCTGCTCGCGCTGGAACTGGCCGGCCGCGTCGCGAGCGTCGCCGGCGGCCGCTTCGCGCGGCTTGACGCAGCGCCCACCCCCTCCACGCGGGGCGTGCTACATTCCCCGGCATAGGGGCGGCCCGGCCGCCGACGCTACCCAAGGAATGCCATGCCCGCGCTGAATCTCGACACCGATGCCGATCGGATCGCCGAGCGCCTCGCCGATCCCGGCACGTTGCTGGTCGCCTGCCTGTGCGCCGAGTGGTGCGGCACGTGCCGCGACTACCGGACCGCCTTCGACCAGCTCGCCGACGCGCATCCGGACGCCTGCTTCGCCTGGATCGACATCGAAACCCACGCCGACCGGCTCGACGATCTCGACGTCGAGAACTTCCCGACCATCCTGATCGAGGATGCCCACACCGCGCGCTTCTTCGGCACGGTGCTGCCGCACGCGGCGATCGTCGAGCGCATGCTGTCCGACCTGAGCGCGGTGCCAGGTGCGCCGCACGCACCGAAATTGCGCGACGTCCTGAACGTCGAAGCCTGAATTCGCGGCCGGCCCGGCGGTTTTGCGCCCGTTTGCGCCCGCCGCCGCGTCGGACGCTTGCCGCCGTTGCGGCCCCCCTCTATGATGAGCCGCTTTTTACACGCCGAGCCGCCGTCGCTGCGGCGTGTGCTATAAAGCGGTCGTAAAAGGGACCCACAACCGGCGAACCCGGTCTACCAACACACACCTGTCATGTCCAAAGCACTGATCATTGCGGAAAAGCCTTCTGTCGCGAACGACATCGCACGCGCTTTGGGCGGCTTTACCAAGCATGACGAGTATTACGAGAGCGACGATTTCGTCCTTTCGTCCGCTGTCGGCCACCTGCTGGAAATCGCCGCCCCGGAAGAGTACGAGGTCAAGCGCGGGAAATGGAGCTTCGCGCATCTGCCCGTCATTCCCCCGCATTTCGACCTGAACCCGATCGCAAAAAGCGAGTCGCGCCTCAAGGTGCTCACGAAGCTGATGAAGCGCAAGGACGTCGACCGCCTGATCAACGCATGTGACGCGGGGCGCGAAGGCGAGCTGATTTTCCGCCTGATCGCGCAGCACGCGAAGGCCAAGCAGCCGGTCCAGCGCCTGTGGCTGCAATCGATGACGCCGCAGGCGATCCGCGACGGTTTCGCGAACCTGCGCAGCGACTCCGACATGCAGCCGCTCGCCGACGCCGCACGCTGCCGCTCGGAAGCCGACTGGCTCGTCGGGATCAACGGCACCCGCGCGATGACCGCGTTCAACAGCAAGGGCGGCGGCTTCTTCCTGACCACCGTCGGTCGCGTTCAGACGCCAACGTTGTCGATCGTCGTCGAACGCGAAGAGAAAATCCGCCGCTTCATCCCGCGCGACTACTGGGAAGTGAAAGCCGAATTCGCGTGCGCGGGCGGCTTCTACGAAGGCAAGTGGTTCGACCCGAAATTCAAGCGCGACGAATTCGATCCGGAAAAGCGCGACTCCCGCCTGTGGAGCCTGCCGGCCGCCGAAACGATCGTCGCCGCCTGCCGCGACCAGGTCGGCACGGTGTCCGAGGAATCGAAGCCGTCGACGCAGCTGTCGCCGCTGCTGTTCGACCTGACGAGCCTGCAGCGCGAGGCGAACAGCCGCTTCGGCTTCTCCGCGAAGAACACGCTCGGCCTCGCCCAGGCGCTGTATGAAAAGCACAAGGTGCTGACCTACCCGCGTACCGACGCGCGCGCGCTGCCGGAAGACTACCTGTCGACGGTCCAGTCCACGCTCGAGATGCTCAAGGAGAGCCACAACTACCTGCCGCATGCCAAGCAGGTGCTCGACAAGGGCTGGGTGAAGCCGAACAAACGGATCTTCGACAACTCGAAGATCAGCGATCACTTTGCCATCATCCCGACGCTGCAGGCGCCGAAGTCGCTGTCCGAGCCGGAGCAGAAGCTGTACGACATGGTCGTGAAGCGCTTCCTCGCGGTGTTCTTCCCGGCCGCCGAATTCCGCGTGACGACGCGCATCACCGAAGTCGCCGGCCATCACTTCAAGACCGAAGGCAAGGTGCTCGTCGAACCGGGCTGGCTGCAGGTGTACGGCCGCGACGCCGAAGGCGCGGACGCGAACCTCGTGCCGGTGCAGAAGGACGAGAAGGTGAAAACGGACGAAATCGCCGCCGTCGCGCTCGTGACCAAGCCGCCCGCACGCTACTCGGAAGCGACGCTGCTGTCCGCGATGGAAGGCGCCGGCAAGCTGGTCGAGGACGACGAGTTGCGCGAGGCGATGGCCGCGAAAGGTCTCGGCACGCCGGCGACGCGCGCGGCGATCATCGAAGGCCTGCTCGGCGAGAAGTACCTGCTGCGCGAGGGCCGCGAACTGATCCCGACCGCGAAGGCATTCCAGCTGATGACGCTGCTGCGCGGCCTCGGCGTGAAGGAACTCACCGCGCCCGAGCTCACCGGCGAATGGGAATACAAGCTGTCGCAGATGGAGCGCGGCAATCTCGGCCGCGACGCGTTCATGCAGGAAATCGCCCGCATGACGCAGCAGATCGTCAAGCGCGCGAAGGAATACGATTCCGACACGATCCCCGGCGACTACGCAACGCTCGAGACGCCGTGCCCGAACTGCGGCGGCCAGGTGAAGGAAAACTACCGCCGCTTCGCGTGCACGAAGTGCGACTTCTCGATCTCGAAGATCCCGGGCAGCCGGCAGTTCGAGATTCCGGAAGTCGAGGAGCTGCTGCAGAAGAAGGAAATCGGGCCGCTGTCCGGGTTCCGCAGCAAGATGGGGCGCCCGTTCTCGGCGATCCTCAAGCTGTCCTTCGACGACGAGACGAAGAACTACAAGCTCGAGTTCGATTTCGGCCAGGACCAGGGCGGCGAGGAAGGCGAAGCGCCCGACTTCTCCGCGCAGGAACCGGTCGGCGCGTGCCCGAAGTGCAAGGGCCGCGTGTTCGAGCACGGGATGAGCTATGTGTGCGAGCACTCGGTCGCGAACCCGAAGACCTGCGACTTCCGCTCGGGCAAGGTGATCCTGCAACAGGAAATCACGCGCGAGCAGATGGGCAAGCTGCTGGCCGACGGCCGCACGGATCTGCTGCCGAACTTCAAGTCGTCGCGCACCGGCCGCAACTTCAAGGCGTTCCTCGTGAAGCAGCCGGACGGCAAGATCGGTTTCGAGTTCGAGAAGAAGGAGCCGAAAGCCGCCGCCGCGAAGAAGACGGCCAAATCGGCGACGAAGGACGCCGAAACCGTGACGGAAGGCGCCGAGGAGAAACCGGCACCGGCTCGCAAGACCGCCGCCCGCAAAACCACGGCGCGCAAGACGGGTTCGTGACGGCCCGGCCGCCGGGCGGCGCGTCCGGCGCGTCCGGCGCCAGCACGCAGCCATAAAAAAACGCGGATCGAACGATCCGCGTTTTTTCTTTGTGCCGGCAGGGGCGCTGCCGGGCCTGGGCCGCCGAGCCGTTACAGCGGCGACGGCACCGCCACGCGCGTGCGCGGCGAACGCGCCAGACGCGGCTGCAGGTTCGGATCGGTCGATTCGGGCTGCTCGGCACGCATCTCGACGCCGATCGGCGGCAGCGTCGCGCCCTGCGCGGCCCACTGTTCGCCCATCATCGCGTCGGTCGAATGGCTGAAATGCTCGACGAGATGGTCGATGAACGTGCGCACCTTCGCCGGCAGATGGCGCCGGCTCGGGTAGGCAATGTTGATCTCGACCTGCGGCAGCCGGAAATCCGGCAGCAGCCGCACGAGCGCGCCGCGCGCGATGTCGCTGCCGATCAGGTAGCTCGGCAGGATCGCGACCCCCATCCCGAGCAACGCGAACTGGCGCAGCATCGCGGTGTTGTTCGCGACGATCACGTTGGTCGGGCGCACGCGCACTTCGCCGTCCGGCCCCGTGAACACGCGCTCGTCGCCCCAGTATTCGGTCGGCAGGCTCAGCGCCGGATGCTCGGCGAGCTGTTCCGGATGCGTCGGCACGCCGTGCTTCTCCAGATAGCTCGGCGTCGCGCACACGGTCATGCAGCCGGTGGTCAGGCGCCGCGTGACGATGCTCGCGCTGCGCATCTGGCGCGTGACGACGATGCCGACGTCGAAGCCTTCCTCGACGAGATCGACCTGCCGGTCGACCAGCGTGAGATCCGGCACCACCTTCGGGAAATTCTCCGTGTACGACTGCAGCACGGGCGCGAGGTTGTGCAGGCCGAACACGACCGGCGCAACGATGCGCAGCGTGCCGACCGGCTCGTGATTGCGTGCGACGACCATCTGCTCGACATCCTCGAGCTCGTCGAGGATCTGGCGGGCACGCTCCAGATAGACCTGACCCGACTCCGTCAGGGAGAGGCTGCGCGTGGTGCGGTTAAGCAAACGCGTGCCGAGCCGGCCTTCCAGATCGGCGACGTGGCGCGTCGCGACCGCGTTGGAGATATCCATTGCGCTCGCGGCCCGCGCGAAACTGCCGAGATCTGCAACCTTGACGAACACGCGCATCGACTGCAAATGATCCATAAACGACTCCTGCCGCTGTTACAACTTCAAAAAGATGAAGCAAATGCGTAATTCTCCTACGACAGCGGAAATGATGCAGAGTTGCTCAACAAGGGGCCGGTTGACGATAAAAATAGTCAAAAATCCTCGCCTTCCGCGGATAGTTGATCCAATTATTCTGCTTGGAGCAACAATTGGGTGAACCTCGTCGAGGAAGTGGCCGAATCAGGAAGGACCTATTTGATGCGACACAACAGCGCACCCCGTCGCACGGCGCAGGAGCGGCGCCGGGTGTGGCCGGCGCCGATTGCGGCGGAGCGTAACAACCTGTTAAAAAGACACCACGAAGGCGGCCGACGTTGCATCATGTCGGCCCCGGCCGGGCGGGACGGGCGCGCAACGTGCGCCACCGCCACGGCCGCTTTCAACGCGCGACACCCCGTTCACCATGAAAATTGCCATCCTCGACGACTACCAGGACGCCGTCCGCAAGCTGAACTGCTTCGAGATGCTCGCCGGCCACGACGTAAAGGTCTTCAACAATACGGTGCGCGGCCTGGGACAGCTCGCCAGCCGCCTGGCGGAAGTCGAGGCGCTCGTGCTGATTCGTGAACGGACCCCGATTACCTCGCAGCTGCTGTCGAAGCTGCCGAACCTGCGCATGATCAGCCAGACCGGCCGCGTGTCGAGCCACATCGATCTCGACGCGTGTACCGACCGCGGCATCGCGGTGCTCGAAGGCACCGGTTCGCCCGTCGCGCCGGCCGAGCTGACCTGGGCGCTCGTGATGGCCGCCCAGCGCCGCATTCCGCAATACGTCGCGAACCTGAAGCAAGGCGCGTGGCAGCAGTCGGGCCTGAAGACGTCGGCGCTGCCGCCGAACTTCGGCCTCGGCCAGGTGCTGCGCGGCCAGACGCTCGGCATCTGGGGCTACGGGAAGATCGGCCGGCTCGTCGCCGGTTACGGCAAGGCGTTCGGGATGAACGTGCTGGTGTGGGGCCGCGAGCATTCGCTCGAAGCCGCACGCGCCGACGGCTACACGGCCGCCGACAGCCGCGAAGCGCTGTTCGAGCAGAGCGACGTGCTGTCGCTGCACCTGCGCCTGCATGACGACACGCGCGGCATCGTGAAGCAGGAAGACCTGATGCGGATGAAGCCGACGTCGCTGCTCGTCAACACGAGCCGCGCCGAGCTGCTCGAGGAAAACGCGCTCGTCAACGCGCTGTCGCACAACCGTCCGGGGATGGTCGCGATCGACGTGTTCGAAAGCGAGCCGATCCTGCAGGGCTACAGCCTGCTGCGGATGGAAAACGTGATCTGCACGCCGCACATCGGCTACGTCGAACGCGAAAGCTACGAACTGTATTTCAGCGCCGCATTCCGCAACATTCTCGCGTTCGACGACGGCGACATGTCGAGCGTCGCCAACCCGGAAGCGCTGACGCCGATCCGCAAGCGCTGATCGCACGGGCCGCGCGCGCCGCGCGGCCCCACCGTTTCATTCCCCGCTCGTCAGGCGGCCACGCGGCCGCCCGTCATCGCGCCGACGCGCGCAAGGAAGTGCTCGCCGTCGCGCCGTCCGAGATCGTACGCATGCCGCATCTGCGACGGGCTCGTGTAGTCCCAGCTAGAAATCGGTACCTTGCTCGACGGCTGCACGTACAGCCGCCGCTGGTCGCCATGCGCGACCGTGAACATCTGCGGACGCGGGTACAGCCGGGTGACGAGCACCAGCACGTCGCCCGGCGACGGATCGAGCGCATCGACCGGCACGTTGTCGACCATCCCGCCGTCGAGCACCGGCCGGCCGCCACGCCGCAGCACCGGCGTGAACGGCGGCGTGCAGGACGACTGCAGGATCAGGTCGGCGAGCTCGTCGACTTGCGTGCAGGCCTGCGCCCGCACGAATTCGGGCCGGAAACCGAGCGTGCGCCCGAGCGTCGGGTGCAGCGTCTTGCGCACGTACTTCTCGATGTTGTATGCGACGAGGCCGGCCGCGACGGCGCTGCGCGCGCCGAGCCAGCGCGGCACGTGGGACACGCCGATGCGGATCTCCGGCGCCGTGGCGAGCTTCGCGAACGGCTCGCCGTAAATGTCGAGCAGCGCCTGACGATAGATCCGGTAATGCGGAAACACGGGCTCGCGCCCGAACAGGTTGCCCCAGTACGCATTCTTCCGGTTGTGGCGCAGCGCTTCTTCGTAATAGCGCATCACCCACGCGGCGTCGCGTGTATACAGCATGCAGGCGGTGGCCGCGCCGGCCGAGATGCCGGTGATCACGCGCGGGCGCAGGTCGAGGGCCGGCCGCGCGACGTCCCAGAAGCCGGCCTGCCACCAGCAGCGATTGCCGCCGCCCGCGAATACGATCTGGTCGAACATCGCGCCGCTCAGCTGACGAGCGCGTAGGTCGACGTCGCGTGAACGGCCATCTTGCCGTCCTCGTCGAACAGCTCGACTTCGCCGAACACGAGGTTGCGGCCCATCCGCAGCACGCGCGCGGTGACGAGCACGTCGCCCTTGCGCACGGGACGCATGAAGTTCGTGTTCAGCGACACCGTCGTCATCGGCCGGAATTCGCCGAGCGCGGACGAGATCGCGACCACCATCGCGGTGTCGGCGGCCGCCGTGAACACCTGGCCGCAGATGATGCCGCCCGAATGGCGGAACTCGCCGGAAAACGGCAGGCGCAGCGTGACGCTGTCATCGCCGATCGACACGGGGACCAGACCCAGCGAGCGGACCCACGGGGCCAGCAGGCGATCCAGCAATTCGCGGACTGCGTTTTCGTCCATCTTCGGATGTCCAGAAAACGTTGCGCGACCGCCGCGCAACGCGTGTGGCGTCATCATACCGGGAGCGCGCAAACTGCGATCGCTCGTTACCGCGCTGACAGCCGCGGTTGTCTTGACGAAATATTTTCAGGAAATTTGCACAAAGGGCTTGCCATGTCCTGAAAACCCCGGCATAATCTTTCTTCTGTTGGGGGCGTTAGCTCAGTTGGTAGAGCAGCGGACTCTTAATCCGTAGGTCGAGTGTTCGAGTCACTCACGCCCCACCAAGCATTTTGAAGCCCGGTTAGCGCAAGCTGGCCGGGCTTTTTGCTTTGTTCCGGTGAGGGTCGATTGCCTTGGCTTGAACCGCAGACATCTGGCCGACGCGCTCCTTCCAACCAGCCGAATCCCCCCGGCAACAGCCTTGTCTTTCATCGATTGGACTCGCGACGGATCGGAATCGCACTGATTTCCGTGCTTATGCCGATGAAATGCGCCAATTGCTCAAACTGATGTGGTGTTCCACCTCATCTCCGCGCTTTGAGACTCGGCATCTCCCCAGATAATTGGCCAGATGCCGCTATCTGCCCGAACCAGGCGCACCTTCATCGCCGATGCGTACACAGCGGGGGCAAAGCGGTGAAACACGCTCCATCGCAATGAAATCACCCATGAACCAGTTTGCCAGCCGCCATCAGGTTGAACTCGAAACCCAAGGGTGGACGCTCGTGCCGGACATCGTCACCCCCGCCCTGGTCGACGAGCTCAACGCCGCGCTCGTCCCGTCGCTGGCGCGGCGCGACGCGATCCGGATACGCAACGGCCTGATGGACAACTGCAATGGGACCGCGCACCATGTGCTGGCGGATGCCCCTTGCTACGTCGATCTGCTCGCGAATTTCGAAAAACTCGACTCGCTGCTGATCGAATTTTTCGGCGGCAAGTACATCCTGAATTCGTACGGCGGGTTCATCAACGATACGGATCTGTCGACTTACGCGCATCACACGCACCGCGACATTCGCTTTCATTCGACGGCGAAGCGCTTCATGCTCAATACCCTCGTCATGCTGGACGACTTCACTGTCGAAAACGGCGCAACCCTCATTCTGTCCGGTTCGCAAAATCAACCGGAGAAACCCGCCGACGACACTTTCCGCGCGCATGCCGACCCGATCACCGGGCGCTGCGGCGCGGTTCTGCTATTCGACTCGCGCATCTGGCACGCGGCGGGAACGAACCGGACAGCGTTTCCCAGGCGCGCACTGACATTGACCTTCACCTGCCCGTTCTTCAAACAGCAACTCGACTATCCGCGGCTGTTCGGCTATGCCAACGCCGCCGACTGCAGCGACTATCTGCGGCAGGTAATCGGATTCAACGCACGGACTCCAGCCTCCCTTGACGAGTATTACCGCCCGGTAGAGCAGCGCTTTTACCAACGTGGACAGGACTGACATCGTGACCAGAGACTACAACGCGGAAGCGAAAGACCATCCAGAGCATCGTTACGCATACGATTTCGACTATCTGATGCATGAATACATGCTCAAGACTTTTGCGCCGTACTACTTGACTGGCAACGCGCTGGAACTCGGCTGCTTCGAAGGAAACTTCACGCAACGACTCCTGCGCCGTTTCGCGTCTGTCGAAGTAGTCGAGGCGTCATCGGACTGCATTGCGGTCGCTTCGGAAAAGGTGCGGGGCGAGGCCAAGTTCCATCACTCGACGTTCGAGACGTTCGAACCGACATACGGCTACGACAACATCTTCCTGATCCATACGCTCGAGCATCTCGACGACGCCGTCGACGTGCTGGGCCGCATCCGCGGTTGGCTGACCGAACGTGGCCGCCTATTCCTCGCCACGCCGAACGCGCACGCCGCGTCGCGACAGATCGCGGTCAACATGGGTTTGATCGAGCATGCGGCAGCAGTAACGCCGGCCGAAGCCGCGCACGGTCATCGCAAGACCTATTCGCTCGACACACTGCGTGCCGAAGCGCGTGCGGCCAAGCTGCAGATCGTCGACCACGGCGGAATCATCTTCAAGGGCCTCGCCAACTTCCAGATCGATGCAGCGCTCAAGGCTGGCATCATCTCGCGGGCGTATATCGACGGCTGCTATGAACTCGGCCGCGTGTATCCCGACCTGTGTTCGAGCATCTACGTGGTCGCCGAACGCGGCTCGACCGACTGAGGCCGCGGCTCCCGGCTGACGACGGCCGGGTCCCGCCCCACTCGCGCGAGTCCGCGCTCGATCGCCACGCATCGACCGCATCGCGCGCCTGCCCGTTGGCGCCTACCGGCTCGGGCGCTGAATCCGCATCCCCGCGGCGAAATAACGTGCAATTGAACATCCGGGTTTGGCTCAATGCGCGAGCCGGCGGCAACGCAAACCGGAATCCCTGGCACATTACCCCCCTGATGGCAGAGAATCGCCAGGGCGCGTTGCCGCAGCACGCCGTTTCGTTTTGTGCGATGTGTCCCTTGAGCCGCCCGATTCCGACGCGCACACCATCTGCCCGAATCTCAGTACGCAACCCCACGCCCGTCATCCATCGTTTCCGCTAGAATCGTCCGACAAATATCACACGACCGGCGCAGGGTTCGTCGTTTGCCCGCCGGCACTGAGAGAACATGGGACGTCAGACATGGAAGCATGTGAACGAGACGCGACCATTCAGAGGGCATGGTTGCGCCGATATCGGCCCGTCCGTCGCGATGGGCTGTGCATCCGGACACACCCGACTCCGCACGGCGCACGAACCGGATCGCGTCATGCCCGGTAAGGACGCGCTGCTCGCACTGATGATCGGCGTCGTCCTGTTCGTGCTGGCCGGCGTGTTCGCCATCACGGCCGGCCGGGAACCGGGCAATCTGGTCCGCGCGCCGGGGACGGTCGTGCGCATCGTCCAGGACAGCGACGCGATGCACGCGTACCGGCCGATCGTCGCGTACCTCGCGAACGACGGCCAGCGCCGCGAAGTCGCCGGCAATACCGCGTCGACGGTCCCCGCCTACGACATCGGCGAAAACGTCGACGTCCTGCTCGACCCCGATCACCCCGAACGCCCCGCGCTGATCGACGATTTCACGCAACGCTGGTTTCCGGCGGCCGTGCCGGCGCTGCTCGCCGTCGCGTCGTTCGCGATCGGCGGCCTGCTGATTGCCCGCGAGCGTCGCCACCGGCAATCGGACCCGGCGCCGCGCCGCGTCGTGCACACGCCGGCACGGCGTCGCTGGGATGTCGCGATCGTGCTGATTCCGATCGCGATCGGCACGGGCTTCCTCGCCGGCGCCGGCGCGGCCGGCCTGCGTCAGTGGCAGATCGTCCATCACTATGCGCGCTCGACCGGCCATGTGGTCGAGATCGCGAAAAACGGGCGGTCGTCACGGTCGCGCACGTCACTGTATTCGGCCGTCGTCGCGTTCACGACCGACAGCGGGCGGCTGATCACGTTCGCTCAGGGCTCGGCGTCGTCGCACCCGGGCCTGCACGAAGGCGACGCGGTCAACGTGCTGTACGACCCCGTCACGCCCGAGCGTGCGCTCGTCGACCGCTTCTGGGATCGCTGGGGCCTGACGGCCATCCTGTTCGCGATCGGTGCGCCGTTCCTGGCGGCCGGGCTGTTCGTCGCCGCGACGCTATGGCCCGACCATCGGCCCCACGGCACTGCTCAATGACGCACGCGCGGCGCGGCCACCGCCGCAGCGCGCGTGTCACCGCTCCCTGAACGCCTCCACCTTCGCGCGGTTCCCGCACGTGCGCATGTCGCACCACCGTCGCCCGACGCCGCGGCCGCGATCGACGAAGAACCACGTACACCGGCCGCACTGCCGCACCCGCGCGAAATCGTCGCTGCGCATCAGATCTTCGAAACCGAGCGCGATCGCATCGACCCAGCGCGACGCGGCCCGCGCATCGGGCCGCCACGCGAAGCGGCCGCCGACCGCATCGAATGCGCTGCGCCCGATCGCGTCGCGGATCGCCACCGCGAGCCGCTCCGCCGCGCGCGCGCCCGCGCTGCCGCCACCTTCGGCCGTCAGATGTGCGATCGCGACGTACGCGTCTTCGCGAAAGCGGCGCAGCGCCGCGAGTTCGTCGGGGCCGTCCTGCCGCGGATGACGTAGCAGCCGCGCCAGATCGTCCGGCGCCGGCACCCCCGCTTTCCCGGCCCACGCGCGCACGGCCGGCCAGTCGACGAGCTTGTCCTCGGCGCGCGTCTTGCCCGTGTCGGCCACCGTGTTGAGGAAGTCGAGCGCCGGATGGCCGCCGACGAAATCGGCCGCGCGCCATTCGTGCCGGGGTTGCACCGGGTCGGATCGAGTAACCATTTATTTTCACCTATTCGGTTTCACATCCGGACAATCCGGCGTAACCTGTTAACAACCAAAACAGGTTAGCACGGAGAAGCCGATGCTCGAACTCCCGAACCGCTTCAATTTCGAAGGCCACCGGATTGCATGGGGCACGCTCGGCGAAGGGCCGCCGCTCGTGCTGGTGCACGGCACGCCGTTTTCGTCGCAGGTATGGCGCCGGATCGCGCCGTGGCTCGCGCGGCGCCATCGCGTGTATTTCTACGACCTGCTCGGCTACGGGCAGTCCGACATGCCGGACGCGGACGTGTCGCTGGGTCGCCAGAACGGGCTGTTCGGCGCGCTGCTGAATGAATGGAAACTCGCGCGGCCGCGCGTGCTCGCGCATGACTACGGCGGCGCAACCGCACTGCGCGCGCACTTTCTCGACGGCGTCGCATATGCGGATCTCACGCTGGTGAACCCGGTCGCGATCGCGCCGCAAGGCTCGCCGTTCGTCCGTCACGTCGCGCAGCACGAAGCCGCGTTCGCCGGCCTGCCCGCGTACGCGCATCACGCGCTTCTGTCGGCCTATCTCGGCAATGCGGTCGCGCGCCCGCTGAGCGACGACGCGCTGTCGATCTACCGTGCACCGTGGCTCACGCCGGCCGGCCAGGCCGCGTTCTATCGGCAGATCGCGCAGATGCGCCAGCGCTACATCGAGGAAGCGGAGGCCCGCTACGCGCCGCCGGACTTTCCGGTGCGCATCGTGTGGGGCGAGGACGACGCGTGGATTCCGCTCGAGCAAGGGCAGGCGCTCGCCGATCGCATCGCGAACGGCCAGCTGATCCGGGTGCCGCACGCGGGCCATCTGGTTCAGGAAGATGCGCCCGAAGCGATCGTCGCCGCGGTGCTCGACGGATACGCGCCGGGCTGAGCATCACCCAAGCGCGTGTTACGTGTCGCGTCAGAACGCCGGCACGCCTTGCGCGAGCGTCGCGACGAACTTCGCGGTGCGCGGGTCGCGCGGCCGGCCGAACAGGTCGCGCGATGCGCCGGCTTCGACGATGCGGCCATCGGCGAGAAACACCGCATCGTGCGCGATCGACGCGGCCAGGCGCAGGTCGTGCGTGGCCATCAGCATCGTCGTGCCTTCACGCGCGAGCTGGCGCAGCACCTCGACCACTTCGACGGACAGCTCCGGATCGAGCGCCGACGTCGGCTCGTCGCACAGCAGCACCTGCGGCGACGGCGCGAGCGCCCGCGCGATCGCCACGCGCTGCTGCTGGCCGCCCGACAGCGTGGCCGGCCATGCGTCGGCCTTGTCCGCGATGCCGACCTTGTCGAGCAGCGCGAGCGCGCGCTCCCGGGCCCGCTCGCGCGGCCAGCGCTGCACGGTCACGAGCCCCTCCATCACGTTCTGCACGACGCTCAGGTGCGGAAACAACTGGAAGTTCTGGAACACCATGCCGGTCTGCTTGCGCACCGCGAACACCGCGTCGCGCGACGGCCGGCGCGCCGGCACGAAGTCGATGCGCGCGTCACCGACGACCAGCGCACCCGCCTCCGGCACTTCGAGCAGGTTCACGCAGCGCAGCAGCGTGCTCTTGCCGCTGCCGGACGGCCCGATCAGCGCGGTCACGCTGCCCGGCTGCAACGCGAGGTCGATTCCGCTCAGCACGCGATGCGCGCCGAACGACTTGTCGATGCGTTCGAGGCGGATCATCGCAACTCCGCGTGGAACAGCGCGTGCCGGCCGAAGCGGGTTTCGAGGCGACGTTGCAGCGTGGACAGCACCGAGCTGAACAGCAGATAGATCAGCGCGGCTTCGGTATAGAGAATCAGCGGCTCGTAGGTCACGGCCGCGATGCGTTGCGCGGCCTGGAAGATCTCGGGCACCGTCAGCACGGCCGCGAGCGACGTGTCCTTCACGAGCGAGATGAACGAGTTCGACAGCGCGGGCAGCGCGACGCGCGCGGCCTGCGGCAGGATCGCGCGGCGCAGCGCCTGCGCGCGCGTCATCGACATCGAGTACGCGGCCTCCCACTGCCCTTTCGGCATCGATTCGATCACGCCGCGAATCACTTCCGCGTTGTACGCGCCGACGTTCAGCGAGAAACCGATCACGGCGGCCGTCAGCGGATCGAGCACGATGCCGACGTTCGGCAATCCATAGAAGATCACGAACAGTTGCACGAGCAGCGGCGAGCCGCGAAACAGCCAGATATAGAACCGCACGACGGCCTGCGCCCAGCGCGGCCCGAACAGCCGCGTGAGCGCCACGCCGAACGCAAGCAATAAACCGATCGCGAACGACGCGAGCGTGAGCGGAACCGTGAACACGAGCCCTGCAACGAGCAGGGGCCGCAGCGATTCCGCCATCAGGTGCAGCCAGGCCGGCATCGTTCAGCCTCGCGTCACGGCTGCGACACGTCGCGGCCGAAGTACTTCTGCGAGATCTTCGCGTAGGTGCCGTCCGCCTTGATGTCCGCGAGCGCCTTGTCGATCGCGGCCACCAGCGCCGGGCTGCCCTTGCGCAGCAGCACGCCGGACGCGTCGCCCGCGCCGGTCTGGTCGGTCGCCGCGATCTTCAGTTTCGCGTCGGGCTTGTGCTTGCGGAAATCGAGGTACGACAGCGAATCGTTGATCGTCGCATCGACGCGCCCCGACGTCAGCAGGTCGATCGATTCGTTGAAGCCCTGCACGGGCACCACGTCGGCGCCATGCGCGGCCGCGAGCTTGCCGAAATTGCTGGTCAGCGTGTTCGCGGATTTCTTGCCCTTCAGATCGTCGAACGAGCGGATCGTCGTGTTGTCCGCGCGCACGATCAGCACCGCGTGCGACGTGATGTACGGCGTCGAGAAATCGTATTTCGCCTTGCGCGCATCGGTGATCGACACTTCGTTGACGACCGCGTCGTAGCGGTTCACGTCGAGGCCCGCGATCAGCCCGTCCCATTTGCCTTCGACGAACTGCGGCTTCACGCCGAGGCGCTGCGCGATCGCGGTCGCGATGTCGACGTCGAAGCCGGTCAGCTTGCCCGTCTCGTCGTGGTACGTGAACGGCGCGTAGGTGCCTTCGGTGCCGACGCGGAACACGCCGGCCGACTTGATCTGCGACAGGTCGTCGGCAGCCAGCGCACTGGTGGCCGCGGTGGCCTGCAGCAGCGCGACGACCAGGAGAGAGCGGAGGAATTTCATGGTGCGGACCCCGAATGATTGGAGAGAATCATCCCGCCGGCATGCGTACGCCGTTCGAGAGGTCCGCGAATTCTACCGACGCGTCGAGGCGCGGCAAAAACGCAAATCGGCTAACGATATGAGCCGATCGAATAACGCCCGCACCGGCCGCCAGGCCGGCGCGGGCGTCTTACACACCGCTTACCAGGGCAGCGAATACGTCTTCGTATTCGTGAAGCTCTTCATCGCCTCCTGCACGCCCTCCTTGTAGCCGAGCCCCGAATCCTTCACGCCGCCGAACGGCGTCAGTTCGAGCCGATAGCCGGGCACCTCGCGCACGTTCACGCTGCCGACTTCCAGCTCGGTGATGAAGCGCGTGATGTGGTCGAAGCGGTTCGTGCACACCGACGACGACAGCGCGTAGTCGGTGCTGTTCGACATCCGGATCGCCTCGTCGA